>NZ_JASATH010000021.1:0-62690 GCF_038440215.1 Inquilinus sp. OTU3971
AGCGGCGACCGGCTTGGTCCCGACGATGCCGACGATGCCGCACATCAGCCCTTCTCCTGCTCGCGCTTGGCCTTCTCGGCCTTCTTTTTCGCACGGTAGCGCGGCGCCCAGCCAGGCTTGTCCTCCTGCCGGGCGCGGCCGATCGCCAGCGCATCCGGGGCGACGTCGCGGGTGATGACGCTGCCGGCGGCGATGTTGGAGCGGTCGCCGACCGTCACAGGAGCCACCAGCACGGTGTCGGAGCCGACGAAGACCTCCGCCCCGATGCTGGTGCGGAACTTGTTGTAGCCGTCGTAGTTCGAGACGATGGTGCCGGCGCCGATATTGGTCTTCTCGCCGACCGAGACGTCGCCGAGATAGGTCAGGTGGTTGGCCTTGGCGCCGGCGGCGAGGTCGGCCGCCTTCAGCTCGACGAAATTGCCGATATGCGCCCCCTCGCCCACCACCGTGGTCGGGCGCATCCGGGCGAAGGGCCCGATCCGGGCGCCGGAGCGGATCGTCGCCCCCTCGATATGGCAGAAACCCAGGATCTCGACCCCGTCCTCGATCGTCACGCCCCGGCCGAAGAAGGTCGATGGCCCGATCAGCACGTCGCGCCCGAGCTTGGTGTCGACCGAGAGCCAGACGGTCTTCGGGTCGACCAGCGTCGCGCCGCCGAGCATAGCCTGGTGGCGCAGCCGGTCCTGCAGGATGGCCTCGGCATCGGCCAGCTCGACCCGGGAGTTGATGCCCAGCACCTCGGCCGGGTCGCCCTCGACCACGCTGCAGGCCCAGCCGCGGGCCCGCGCCGCCTCGACCGTGTCGGTCAGGAAGAACTCGCCCTTGGCGTTGTTCGGCTTCAGCGCGGCGATCAGCTCCGGCAGGCGGCGGCTGTCGAAGGTCATGATGCCGGCGTTGCACAGGCCGATCCGGCGCTCGGCGTCACTGGCCTCGGAATATTCGACGATGCGGTCGAGGCCGCCGTCGCCGGTCAGCACCAGCCGGCCGTATTGTAGCGGGTCGGCCGGGCGCATGCCGAGCACCACTACCGCCGGGTCCTCGGCGGCGCGGCGGGCCGCGACCAGCCGTTCCAGCGTCGCCGTCGTCAGCAGCGGCGTGTCGCCGAACAGGACGATGACGTCGCCCGCGAAGCCCTCGACCGCCGGCAGCGCCGCGCGCACCGCGTCGCCGGTGCCCTTCTGGTCAGGCTGGACCACGGTCGGGACCGGGGCGACGCTCCTCGCCACCGCCTCCATCCCCGGCCCCACCACCACGGCGATCCGCTCCGGCGCCAGCGCCTGGGCGGCGGCGACCACATGGCCGAGCATCGAGCGGCCGGCGATCTCGTGCATCACCTTGGGGCGGTCGGATTTCATCCGGGTGCCCTTGCCGGCGGCGAGGATGAGGCAGGCGACAGCGCTCACGGGAGCTCCACAATCACGGACCATGTCCAGCGTGGTCTGCCACGGACGCCGCGAAAGCGAAATTCAATTATTGTTGCGACCGGTTACGCCATCCCGGCTGAGATCAGGAGGCACCGACCTGGATCGCGCGGAGATGCACGATGACGCGGCCCCAGGGGGACTCGCTCTGGATCCGCACCGGCACCGCTGGCAATCTGGCGCCGGGGGAGGCCAGCCAGGTGTCGATCACGCGCTGGTCCGGCGCCCGCGAGCTGGGCTGGAGATACTCGGTCGGCCTGGTGCTGCGCCGCTCGTCGCCGAAGTTGAAATCGCCGACCATCGGCGTCAGCGACACGGTGCAGCGCCGGGTCTCGCCGCCATACATCCCCTGCTCCGCCTTCTGCAGCATCACCGTGCCGCCATCGGCCAGATCGGCGCGGTACAGCCGGCGCCCGTCGAACACCGGGACCTGGCCCTGGCAGGCCTCGGCGCCGAGATGCAGGGCCTGCAGGATCGCGACCACGCCGCTCAGCGGATCGACCGCATGGACCAGCTTTTCCGGCGGGATGGTCTGCTCGCGCTTCGGCTTCTTGCTCGGCACGATCTCGACATCCATCCGGCCGCCGCCGAGGAAGGTGATGGTGGTGGTCCTGGCGTCGTCGCCGTTGATCCGCTCGACCACGTTGCGGGCCGGGCGCACCCGGGCGCCGTCCAGCCCGCCGCTCGACTGCACGTTCGAGCGCCAGTCGCTGAAGGTGGCGGCAATGCCGACGACATGGGCCGACAGGTCGACATCATAGCGGTCGCTCGCCAGCGAGACGCCGGAGGTCACCTCCAGCATGCGCACGCCGCCGACATAGACGTCATAGGTCATGCGGGCGCTGGCACCGGCGGCCGCGGCGGGGATTGCCGCGGCCAGGAGAGCGGCCGAGACGGCGATGGCGGTGGTGAGGAGACGGGGCATGCGCGTCTTGTACCTCGCAGCGGCGACGGGGCGCCAGACTGCGAAGAAACTGGGGCGCGATCGCGGCGATAACCAGGGGGCCCGGCCAAGAGCCGGCTCACCTTTCGGCCGAGCCGCGTCTCAGCCGAGGAAATCCGAGGCCTGTTTCGACGCCTTGAACCCCGGAGCCGCTAAAGCCGTCGCATCCAAAACGAGGCCGGCTCCCGTTCGCCGCCATGATAGAGGACGGGGCATGCCTCCTTGAGCTTTTCCGGATGCCGATGCCACAACCAGTTCATCCCGCACAGCACCTCGAATTCCCGGTTGAAGCTTAGAAATGCTTCAAGCAAGTATTGCTCGTTCCACAGCCGGCGTTCCTCCAGAACCCAGTCCGACCGATAATCACGTGGCGTGAAGATGTCGTGGATGTGGACAAAGCATCCCGATGGGATAATTTGAAGCAGATACAGGTATTCATATAAAACGTCGCCTTGCGGCCGAATGACATGTGTTGAGTCGATGAATAAGATGTCGTTCGGCTCCAACTCCTTGAAAATAGCTGGATCGATTGCTTCGACCTTTTCGCGGATGACTTCGACGCCGATCCGCTCCAGCCAGGGTTGCTCATACGGCTCGATGCAGACGTGGCGGCAACGATAGTTGCTGTCGTCCTTGATATTCCGCTCTATGGCCAGCCGCGCCATCAGCGTGGACTGGCCGCTGCCGATCTCGATGAGACGCGCCGGCTTGAAATGCCGAATCATGTTGTAGAGCGTTTCGGAATCGCCGGGGCCGAAGGTGTCGTTGATATAGCCGTAGGCGTCTTCCGCCGTCTTCTCCATCGGGATGGATCGCAGTTCGTCGGCGAAGTGGAATTTCTCCATCAGCGCGAACTGGCCCTGCTCATTGAAGTCTAAGCTGGGAATCACCCGCTCCTGTTCCAAGGGCTGGGTAATATCCGCCTTTGTCACGAACGGCGAATAGTAGTGATGGCGAATCAGGCTGACACCGATCCGGTCCACGAGCCCGCGCGACCGCGGCAGCCGGTGATTGCCTTTGACCAAGGCCCATAGCACAGGCGCGGTCAGCGCCACGACCGGCAGCGCGATCAGGTCGAGCACAGGTCCGGCCCGCTTCAGCATGGTCTTCACACCAGCCACCTTCACCATCACCTCGCCTTCTGATTATTTCCAGTTCTGCGTTTTTACTTTTCACGAGAAAAGCAAGACCGGTTCAATTGCAACAGATTAACTAAGACGGCCGTTGAGGCAAGCCCGGCGACGCCGGTTCGACGAGAAATTCGGATACAACCATGCATGATTGGATTGGATCGAGGCCTTGTCGCCCCAGGGCAGGCCTGTGGCAGTGTGACCCAGGGAGCAGGGGTTCCGGCGCGGGAGGGCGGCGCGGTAGCGTTGTCGAGATGATCGACAGGCGCGGGATCG
Organism: Inquilinus sp. OTU3971; assembly: GCF_038440215.1. NCBI lineage: Bacteria > Pseudomonadati > Pseudomonadota > Alphaproteobacteria > Rhodospirillales > Rhodospirillaceae > Inquilinus > Inquilinus sp. OTU3971. The sequence goes on from NZ_JASATH010000021.1 coordinate 3,771, forward strand.
AGCGGCGGTGGGCAGCGGACGGCTCGAAACGGGACGAACGGAGCCGTCGGGTGTTCGCGGCGAGCGAGGCGCGCGGCCGGCCGCTCACCGATCGTGTCGCCGTGGCGGCAATGATCGGCACGACAACCCCGGCCACAACCGCCATCGTAGCAGTTATCGTTGCGGCGCTCTAAGTACACATTTCTTGACATCGCGTCGCCGATGCATCACTGCCTGTCTATTCCGATATGGGAGAAATTGATTGCTGCTGTCAATTCAAGCATGCAGAGGGATTGCCGCGCTGCTGGTTGTGCTCTACCATTTGAATACGGAGATATTTCATAGACAAAAATACTTTCCCGGCCGACCATTCGGACAGATATTTGATTTCAGCCATGCGGGCGTTGAGTTCTTCTTTGTCCTCAGCGGGTTTATTATTGTCTTCGCTCACGGGCGCGACATCGGTCGTGTCGATCAGCTGGCTCGCTATCTGTGGCGCCGATTCCAGCGCATCTATCCAATCTACTGGGTCGTGCTCGTCGGGGTCGCTTCGATCTATTTCACGGTTCCGTCATTCGGCAAGGGCTACGAAACCGACCCCGTTACAATTCTGTCGTCTTTTACGCTGGTCTATGCGGATGGCAACACCGTCGTCGCGGTGGCCTGGACCCTCTACCACGAGGTCCTGTTCTACGCGGCCTTTGCTGCGCTGATCTGGAACCGGACAGCCGGCCTCGTCCTCTTCGGCGCCTGGGGCGTCGGCATCGTCGTCTTCCATGCCATCTCTCCGGACGCGACATCCTTCATTCGTTTCGTGGCCTCGCCGATGAACTTGCTGTTCCCGCTCGGCATGCTGTCGGCCGTCGTCTACAGATCGGGCGTCAAGCTGCCGGCCGGGACCGTCGCCGCAGTCGGCGCCTTGGTTTTCCTGGCCTGCGGCGCCGCCGAGTTGGTCTACGGTCGCTCGAAGGCCGGACCGCTGCTCTATGGCCTCGGAAGCGCACTGCTGATCGTCGGTCTTGGGCGGCTGGAGGCGACCGCTCGGATCCGCATTCCGAGAATCCTGGTATTCCTCGGTGCGGCGTCCTACTCGATCTACCTGACGCACTTTCCGCTGCTGTCCCTGTTCGGCAAGGTCGCGGTGGCGGCCGGCCTGCGATCGGTGCCGGAGTGGTTGTCGTTCCTGCTGATCGGCGCCGTCACGGTTGCGGTTGGGTGCGCCTTCCATGCCGTCATCGAACGCCCGTTGCTGCGCTGGATCGGGAACATCCGAAAGGCGTCGGGGCCGCATCCGCAGCCGGCGCAGACACGCTGAGCACGGCCAGATCGGTGCTGGTGTCCGGGGAGGCACCGGAAGCGGTGCCGAACTGCTTGAGAAGAAATGGTGGGCGCGACAGGGATTGAACCTGTGACCCCTCCCGTGTGAAGGGAGTGCTCTCCCGCTGAGCTACGCGCCCCCGCGTCGTCGGGGCCGCTTAAGTACGAGGCGGCATCCCGGCTGTCAAGGCCGCAATGCGGCGGCCGGACCGTCTTTTCCTCAGGCCGCCCGGCGCTGCTCGATCGCGGTCTCGACCAGGTCGAGGGCGGCGCGCAGCACCTCCGGCCCCGCCCCCGGGCGATGGGCGTTCTCGGCCAGATGCCGGCGGAACGCACGGGCGCCCGGCACGGCCTGGTACAGGCCGAGGATGTGGCGGGTCATCGACCCCAGCGGCACGCCGCGGGAGCGCATCGCCTCGACATAGGGCAGGAAACCGTCGACCACGTCGCGGCGGCTGCGGACGGGCCGATCCTCGCCGAAGATCCGACGGTCGGCCTCGGCCAGCATCCAGGGGTTCTGATAGGCCTCGCGGCCGATCATCACGCCGTCGAGATGGGCGAGTTGGTCCTCGGCGGCGTCGAGCGAGCCGATGCCGCCGTTGATGGCGATGGTCAGATGCGGGAAATCGCGCTTCAGCCGGTGCACCACCTCGTAGCGCAGCGGCGGGATCTCGCGGTTCTCCTTCGGGCTCAGCCCGCTCAGCCACGCCTTGCGGGCGTGCACGATGAAGGTATCGCAGCCGGTCTCGGCGATGGTGCCGATGAACTCGACCAGCGCTTCGTAGCTGTCGCGGTCGTCGATGCCGATGCGCGACTTGACCGTGACCGGCACGTCGCAGGCGGCGCGCATCGCGGCGACGCAGGCGGCGACGGTCGCAGGTTCCGCCATCAGGCAGGCGCCGAAGCGGCCGGACTGCACCCGGTCGCTCGGGCAGCCGACATTCATGTTGATCTCGGCATAGCCCCAGTCGGCGCCGATCGCCGCGGCGCGGGCCATCGCGTCGGGATCGCTGCCGCCGAGCTGCAGCGCCACCGGCTGCTCGGCCTCGGAGAAGCCGAGGATGCGGTCGCGGTCGCCATGCAGCACCGCCCCGGTCGTCACCATCTCGGTGTACAGCCGGACGCGGCGCGAGACCTGGCGCAGGAAGAACCGGCAATGCCGGTCCGTCCAGTCCATCATCGGCGCCACGGAGAGGCGGTGGGCGTTCGAGGTCATGGCCGCAGTCTAACGAGGAGGACGCCGGGACCGAAGCCCCGGCGCATCCTTTGGTTACCGACCGACGGGCCGGCGGCGCATCGGCGCCGAGCCGCCGTCATTGGCCGGCGCCGCACGGCGGTCGCCACCCTGCTGCGCCGGGCGCTGGCCCTGCCCCTGATGGCCATGCCCATGCGGACGCTGGCCGTGCGGGCCCTGGGGCCGCTGCCCCTGGCCGTGCGGGCGCTGGCCCTGATGGCTTTGCGGGCGCTGCCCCTGGCCCTGCGGCCGGCCGCGATGCTGGCGCGGGGCCGGGCCGGCGCCGCCCTGCCGGAACGGGATGGTGGAGCGATAGGCATGCTCCTCCACCACCGGCACCGGCTGGCGGATCAGCTTCTCGATGTCGCGCAGGAAGGCCCGCTCCTCGACGTCGCAGAACGAGATCGCCATGCCGTCGGCGCCGGCGCGCGCGGTACGGCCGATGCGGTGGACATAGCTCTCCGGCACGTTCGGCAGCTCGAAGTTGATGACATGGGTGACGCCGTCGACATCGATGCCGCGGGCGGCGATGTCGGTGGCGACCAGGACCCGGACCTTGCCGTTGCGGAAGCCCAGCAGGGCCCGCTCGCGCTGGCTCTGCGACTTGTTGCCGTGGATCGCGTCGGCGTTGATGCCGGCCTGGGTCAGCTGCTTGGCGACGCGGTCGGCGCCGTGCTTGGTGCGGGTGAACACCAGGACGCGGCGGATGCTCTCGTCGTCGCGCAGGATCTCGGTGAGCAGGGAGCGCTTGTCGTCCTTCTCGACGAACATGACGCGCTGGTCGATGCGCTCGGCCGTGGTCGCGACCGGCGCGACCTCGACCCGCACCGGGTCGGTCAGCAGGCGGCCGGCCAGGTCGGAGATGTCGGCCGGCATGGTGGCGGAGAAGAACAGGCTCTGGCGCTTCGCGGGGATGGTGGCGACGATCTTCCGGATCGCATGGATGAAGCCCATGTCGAGCATCTGGTCGGCTTCGTCGAGAACGAAGACTTCGAGATCGCTGAGCCGGATGGCGTTCTGGGACATCAGGTCGAGCAGGCGGCCGGGGGTGGCGACCAGGACGTCGACGCCCTGCGCCATGGTGCGGATCTGCGGGCCCATGCCGACGCCGCCGAACACGGTGGTGCGGGTCAGCGGCAGGTGGCGGCCATAGACGCGGAAGCTCTCGGCGATTTGGCTGGCCAGCTCGCGGGTCGGGCTCAGCACCAGCACGCGGCAGCCGCGGCGCGGCGGGGTGCGCCGGTCGGCCATCAGCCGGTGCAGGATCGGCAGGGCGAAGGCGGCGGTCTTGCCGGTGCCGGTCTGGGCGACGCCCAGCAGGTCGCGGCCCTGCATCAGATGGGGGATGGACTGCGCCTGGATCGGCGTCGGGGTCTCGTAGCCTTCAGCCGACAGCGCCTTGAGAAGGAGCGGGTTCAGGCCGAGATCGGTAAAGTTGGTCAAGGGATGCTTTCGGTAACAACGACGCCGGACCACTGGACTCCGGTTCGTGCCGGGGTCGTGGCGATAAGCGCGGGATTGACGATGACGCCCCGCGCGATCTGGGCAGTCGGATGACTTCGATCGGGACCGACAGGACGCATCCCGGAGGGAGCGCTCACGCGATCGGTGGCCGACGGCTGCGTCGTGGACCAAACCACTGCAGCGCCCGGAATGTCGTTGCGCAGTGCACAAAAGTCAAGGCTTACCGCCGATCGCATTCCTGCCCTGCATGGCAAGTCAGGATATTTCGTTCGGTTTTGCCGATCCAAGGCCCCTCCCATCGATTTTTCTTGCAGCCGAGACTCGGGCGCGGGACCGTGACGGCATGAACGTCACCCTGCGCCAGATCGCCTATTTCACCGCGGTGGCGGAGGCCGGCTCGGTCTCCGGCGGCGCCGCGGCGGTCGGCATCTCGCAATCGGCGATCACCGATGCCCTGAAGGCGCTGGAGGAGCAGACCGGCGCCCGGCTGTTCGAACGCCACGCCCGCGGCGTCATCCTGACCTATCCCGGCCACCAGTTCCTGCGCCATGCCCGCACCATCCTGGCGGCGGTGGCCGACGCCCAGAACGCTCTGAAGACGCTGCCCGAGGCGGTGCAGGGCACGCTGCCGCTCGGCGTCACCACCATGGTGTCCGGCTATTTCCTGGCCGACCTGCTGGCCCGGTTCCGGCGGGTGTTCCCGAATGTCACGGTCGAGGTGATCGAGGAAGAGCGGACCTATATCGAGCATCTGATGATCAACGGCGAGATCGCGGTCGCGGTGATGATCGTCTCGACCCTGGACAACCGCGATGCGCTGGAGAGCGAGATTCTGGTCCGCTCGGAGAGCCGGCTGTGGCTGCCGCCGGACCATCGCTTCATGGGGCGCGAGGCGATCCCGCTGGCCGAGATCGTCGACGAGCCGCTGATCGCGCTGGCGGTGGACGAGATCGTCGAGGCCAGCGACCTGTTCTGGCGGGCCGCCGGGCTGATCCCGAAGCGGGTGCTGCGCACGGCGTCGGTCGAGGCCGTGCGCAGCCTGGTGGCGACGGGCACCGGCGTCGCCATCCTGCCCGACATGGCCTACCGCCCCTGGTCGCTGGAAGGCGACCGGATCGAGGCGCGGCCGATCGCCGACTCCCTGCCGACCCTCGATGTCGGCGTGGTCTGGCGCCGCGGCTCGCCGCTCTCGACCCAGGCCGAGACCTTCATCCAGGTGGCGCGCACCCATCCGGCGCCGCGCCTGCGGTCGCTGTAGCCATCGGTTTCTCCGATAGCAAATCAGGATATTTCATATTTCTCGGCGTTCCGGCAACGGACCTACCATTCTTCCCAACAACACGACACCAACGGGGAGACCAATATGGGATCGCAGCTTCGCCGGATGCTCGCCCTGGGCAGCGCCCTCGCCGTGTTCGGCACCACCACTCTTGCCGGTGCGGCGCCGCTGACAGCGGTCGGCGCGGGCGAGGGCCAGGTCGATATCGTCGCCTGGGCCGGCTATATCGAGCGCGGCGACACCGACAAGGCCTATGACTGGGTCACCGGCTTCGAGAAGGAAACCGGCTGCAAGGTCAACGTCAAGACCGCCGGCACCTCGGACGAGATGGTGGCGCTGATGAACGAGGGCGGCTTCGACCTCGTCACCGCCTCCGGCGACGCCAGCCTGCGCCTGATCTACGGAAAGCGCGTGCAGGAGATCAACACCGAGCTGGTCCCAGGCTGGAAGACGATCGACCCGCGGCTGCAGAACGCGCCCTGGTTCACCGTCGACGGCAAGCATTACGGCGTGCCCTATCAGTGGGGCCCGAACGTGCTGGCCTACAACACCGATGTGTTCAAGGAGCCGCCGAAGAGCTGGAGCGTGGTGTTCGAGCCGACCACCCTGCCCGACGGCAAGCCGAACAAGGGCCGGATCGAGGCCTATGACGGGCCGATCTACATCGCCGACGCGGCGCTGTACCTGATGAAGGCGAAGCCCGAGCTGGGGATCAAAGATCCCTATCAATTGAACGAGGAGCAGTACAAGGCCGCGCTCGACCTGCTGCGCGGCCAGCGCCAGCTGGTGATGCGCTACTGGCACGACGCCATGGCCCAGGTCGACGACTTCGTCAACGAGGGCGTCGTCGCCTCCTCGACCTGGCCGTTCCAGGTCAACCTGCTGAAGTCGCAGAACAAGGCGATCGCCAGCGTGATCCCGGAGGAAGGGGCGACGGGCTGGGCCGACACCACCATGCTGCATGTCGACGCGGCGCATCCGAACTGCGCCTACAAATGGCTGCAGCACTCGCTGAACCCCAAGCTGCAGGGCGACCTCGCCGCCTGGTTCGGCTCGGTGCCGGTGGTGCCGGACGCCTGCAAGGGCAACGAGCTGCTCGGCGCCGAGGGCTGCAAGACCAACGGCTTCGACAATTTCGAGAAGATCCACTTCTGGACCACGCCGCGCCAGCAATGCGAGGCGCATCCGGAAGGCTGCGTGCCCTATCTGCGCTGGGCCACGGACTACATCGCCGTCCTGGGCGGGCGTTAGGCTCGCGACACGCCTCTCCATCCTGTCATCGCCGGGCTTGACCCGGCGATCCAGGGGCCATGAAGACCTGCTCTTGCCGCCCTGAGTGCCCGGGTCAAGCCCAGGCATGACAGGAAGGCACAGGGCCGCGCCCTTCATTCATCACCGGGCCGATCCCATGACCGACCGCAGCACTGCCGTCCGCTTCGACCATGTCAGCCGCCATTTCGGGTCGGTGCGGGCGGTGGACGATGTCAGCTTCGAGATCCGCGACGGCGAGTTCTTCTCCATGCTCGGGCCTTCCGGCTCCGGCAAGACCACCTGCCTGCGCCTGATCGCGGGGTTCGAACAGCCGACCGCGGGGCACCTGCTGCTGCACGGGCGCGACGTCTCGGCCACCCCGCCCTATGACCGCGACGTCAACACCGTGTTCCAGGACTACGCCCTGTTCCCGCATATGAGCGTGTGGGAGAACGTGGCCTATGGCCTGATGATCCGGCGCGTGCCGAAGCCGGAGCGGCGGCGTCGCGCCGAGGAGATGCTGGCCATGGTCAAGCTCGGCGATCTCGCCGGGCGGCGGCCGGCCCAGCTGTCGGGCGGCCAGCGCCAACGCGTCGCCCTGGCCCGCGCCCTGGTCAACCGCCCCTCGGTGCTGCTGCTGGACGAGCCGCTCGGCGCCCTCGACCTCAAGCTGCGCGAGGCGATGCAGGAGGAGCTGAAGGCGCTGCAGCGCCAGGTCGGCATCACCTTCGTCTACGTCACCCACGACCAGGGCGAGGCCCTGGCGATGAGCGACCGGGTGGCGGTGTTCAACCGCGGCCGGGTCGAGCAGATCGACACCCCCTCCGCGATCTACGACCGGCCGGCCACCGCCTTCGTCGCCGGCTTCGTCGGCGCCTCCAACATGGTCGACGCCGCCACCGCCGGGAAGCTGATGGGCCAGGCCCAGCCCTTCGCCCTGCGGCCGGAGCGCATCCGCATCCTCGGCGACGGCCAGCCGGCGCCGGCGGATGCGGTCGAGGTGGCCGGCACGGTCGACGGCGTCAGCTTCCTCGGCGCCACCACCCGCTACCGCGTGGCGCTGGCCCCGGGCGGCGCCGTCGACGTGGTCGAGTCCAATCTCGACGCCACGCCTAAGACGCCGGGACAGGCGGTGCGGCTGGCTTGGCGGCGCGACCACGCCCACCCGCTAGAGGGTGTCGCGGCATGACCATGGCCGCTGCCCTCCCCGCCCCCGCGGCGGACGGAATCGGCCGGCGCGCGGCGCGGCTGCTGTACCGCAACGGCTGGCTGCTGCTGGTCCTGCTGCTGACGCCGCCGCTCTTGTGGCTCGGCGTGGTCTATCTCGGCTCGCTGTTCGCCCTGCTGCTGCAGAGCTTCTATTCGGTCGACGGCTTCACCGGGATGATCGTCCCGGAATTCACCCTGTCGACCTATGCCGACCTGCTGACCGCCGCCAATATGGATGTGGTGCTGCGCACCGCGGGGATGGCCACGGCGGTGACGATCCTGTGCGCGCTGATCGGCTTCCCGATTGCCTATTACGCGGCGCGTTACGCCCGCGGCCGGGCCAAGGCGGCCTTCTACATCGCGATCATGCTGCCGCTGTGGTCGAGCTACCTGGTCAAGGTCTATGCCTGGAAGCTGATCCTGGCGCGCGAGGGCGTGGTCACCTGGCTGGCCGCCAAACTGCACCTGACCTGGCTCCTGGACGGCATCCTGGCCCTGCCGGTGGTCGGCGGCGCGTCGCTGTCCAGCGCCTATCTCGGCACCGCCGTGGTCTTCGTCTACATCTGGCTGCCCTACATGATCCTGCCGGTGCAGGCTGCGCTGGAGCGGGTGCCGCGGTCGCTGACCGAGGCCTCGGCCGATCTCGGCGCCCGGCCGTCCCAGACCTTCCGCACCGTGATCCTGCCGCTGGCTTTCCCGGGCGTGGCCGCAGGGTCGATCTTCACCTTCTCGCTGACCCTCGGCGACTACATCATCCCCGGCATCATCGGCTCCTCCCGCCCCTTCATCGGCCAGGTGGTGCTGCAGCTGCAGGGCACCGCCGGCAACGTGCCGCTGGCCGCCGCCTTCACCGTGGTGCCGATCGTGATCATGGCGGTGTACCTGACGGCGGCGAAACGCCTGGGGGCCTTCGATGCGCTCTGACGGCAAAGCCACGGCAGGGACCAGCGCGCCGCTCGGCCTGCGCCTGATGGCCCTCGGCGGCATCCTGTTCCTGCATGTGCCGCTGCTGTTCATCCTGCTCTACGCCTTCTCCAGCGACGAGAAGACCTTCCAGTTCCCGCCGCCAGGCCTGACGCTGCAATGGTTCGCCGTCGCCTGGCTGGACCGGCCGGACATCTGGGCCGCCCTGTGGCTGTCGGTGAAGGTGGCGGCGATGGCGACGCTGCTGGCGATCGTGCTGGGCACCTGCGCCGCCGCCGCGGTCTGGCGCAGCCGCTTCTTCGGCCGGGAATCGCTGTCGCTGCTGATCATCCTGCCGATCGCCCTGCCCGGCATCATCACCGGCATCGCCCTGCGCTCGGCCTATTCGCTGATGGAGATCCCGTTCAGCGTCTGGACCATCGTCATCGGCCACGCCACCTTCTGCATCGTCGTCGTCTACAACAACGTGCTGGCCCGGTTCCGGCGCACCTCCGGCTCGCTGATCGAGGCGTCGATGGATCTCGGCGCCGACGGGTTCCAGACCTTCCGCCATGTGGTGCTGCCGAACATCGCCACGGCGCTCTTGGCCGGCGGCATGCTGGCCTTCGCGCTCAGCTTCGACGAGGTGATCGTCACCACCTTCACCGCCGGGCAGCAGCAAACCCTGCCGATCTGGATGCTGTCCGAGCTGATCAAGCCGCGGCAGCGGCCGGTGACCAATGTCGTCGCCATCATCGTCATCGTGGTGACATTCCTGCCGATCCTCGGCGCCTATTACCTCACCCGCGACACCCACGATTTCTCCGGCTCCGGTAAGTAAGGGAGAGTTTCCATGGACATCGAGCTTCTGATCGACGGCGCCCTGGCGAAGGGCGAAGGCCAGGCCGAGCAGGTGCTGAACCCGGCGACCGGCAAGCTGATCGTCGCGGTGCCGGAGGCCTCGCAGGCCCAGCTCAACGCTGCGGTGGCTGCCGCCTCCCGCGCCTTCGAAAGCTGGTCGCTGACCACCCCGGCCCAGCGCGCCGGCCACCTCCTGAAGCTGGCCGACGCGATCGAGCGCGAAGCCGAGGCCTTCGCCCGGCTGGAATCGCTGAACTGCGGCAAGCCCTATGCCCGGGTGCTGGAAGACGAGCTGCCGGCGATCATCGACACCTTCCGCTTCTTCGCCGGCGCCACGCGCTGCCTGACCGGCTCGGCCGCGGGCGAATACGTCGCCAACCACACCAGCATGATCCGGCGCGACCCGATCGGCGTGGTCGGGTCGATCGCGCCCTGGAACTACCCGTTGATGATGCTGGCCTGGAAGATCGCCCCGGCACTGGCCGCCGGCAACACGGTGGTGATGAAGCCGTCGGAGCAGACGCCGCTGACCGCGCTGAAGCTGGCCCGCACCCTGGGCGAGATCTTCCCCAAGGGCGTGATCAACATCGTCACCGGCCGGGGCGAGACCGTGGGATCCGCCCTGACCGCCCATCCGCAGGTGCGGATGGTGTCGCTGACCGGCGACATCGCCACCGGCCAGAAGGTGCTGCAGGCGGCGGTCAAGAACCTGAAGCGCACCCATCTCGAGCTCGGCGGCAAGGCGCCGGTGCTGGTGTTCGACGATGCCGACCTGGACGCCGTGGTGGCGGGCGTGCGCGCCGGCGGCTTCTACAATGCCGGGCAGGATTGCACCGCCGCCTGCCGCATCTATGCCGGGCCGAAGATCTACGACCGGCTGGTGGCCGACCTGGCCGGCGCCGTCGCCAGCCTGAAATACGGCTCGCCCGATGACGCCGCGACCGAGCTGGGGCCGCTGATCAGCGAGCGCCAGCGCGACCGGGTGGCCAGCTTCGTCGAGCGCGCGGCGGCGCAGAAGCACACCGAGATCGTGACCGGCGGCGGCAAGGCCGAGGGCGACGGCTACTTCTTCAAGCCAACCCTGGTGGCCGGCGCGCTGCAGAGCGACGAGATCGTGCGCAAGGAGGTGTTCGGGCCGGTGGTCTCGGTGACCCGCTTCGACGACCCGGACGCCGCCATCGCCTGGGCCAATGACAGCGACTACGGCCTCGCCTCCTCGGTCTGGACCAGCAATGTGAAGACGGCGCTGAAGACCGCGGCGCGGCTGCAGTATGGCTGCGTCTGGGTGAACGCCCATTTCACCCTGACCAGCGAGATGCCGCATGGCGGGCTGAAGATGTCCGGCTACGGCAAGGACATGTCGATGTACGGCCTCGAGGACTACACCGTCGTCCGCCACGTGATGCTGAATTTCAGCTGACCCCTACTCCCTTTCCTGTCATTGCCGGGCTTGACCCGGCAATCCAGGGCCACCGAGAACCGTTCTGGTCGCCCCTGGATCCTCGGGTCAAGCCCGAGGATGACAGGAAAAGGGCTGTGGGCGCCTTACACCACCGCCACCCGGATCTCGCCGACGCCGTCGACGTGGCCGACCATCTCGTCGCCGCGGACCACCGCCCCGACCCCGGCGGGCGTGCCGGAGAAGATCAGGTCGCCCGGCTGCAGCTCGAACAGGCCGGAGAGGTAGGAGATCATCTCCGGCACCTTCCAGATCATCTGGTTCAGGTCGCCCTCCTGCCGCCGCTGGCCGTTGACGTCGAGCCAGACGGTCCCGGCCGCCGGATGGCCGATCTCGGCGACGGTGCGGATCGGGCCGCAGGGCGCCGAATGCTCGAAGGCCTTGCCGACCTCCCAGGGCCGGCCGAGCTTCTTGGCCTCGCCCTGCAGGTCGCGCCGGGTCATGTCGAGCCCGACGGCATAGCCGTAGACATGGTCGAGCGCGCTCTCGAGCGGGATGTCGCGGCCGCCCGACCTGAGCGCCACCACCAGCTCGACCTCGTGATGCACGTCGGAGGTCGCCGATGGGTAGGGGAAGCGGCCGTCGCTGCGCAGGTTGGACGGGTTCTTCTGGAAGAAGAACGGCGGCTCGCGGTCCGGGTCGTGCCCCATCTCCACCGCATGCGCCGCGTAGTTGCGGCCAACGCAGTAGACGCGATGCACCGGGAACAGCCGGCCGGTGCCGAGCACGGGCAGCGCCGGGACGGGCGGCGGGGCGATGACGAACTCCGGTGTCCCGGGCGTGGCCATATTCATGACTGTCGTACTCCTGCGTAATAGGCGATGCGGTGCTCGAGCCGGGAGACCAGCCCGGAGAGGAGAAGCGCGAAGGCGAAGAGGACCAGGGTCAGGGCCCAGAACTCGGCCATCAGGAAGTTGCGGGAATAGAGCTCGAACAGCGCGCCGAAGCCGATGATCGACACCAGCAGCTGCCCGACCACCACGCCCTTGACGCCGCGGATCAGCCCGACCCGGATGCCGGCCAGGATCTCCGGCAGCGCGGCCAGCAGCAGGATCCGGCTGGCGGTCTGCCAGCGCGTCGCGCCGAAGGAGTGCGCCATCTCCACCAGCGACGGCGGCACGTGCCGGATGCCGGCGCGGGTGTCGAGCGCGATGATCCAGACGGCGAACAGGAAGACCGTGACCACGACGGTCGCGGTGCCCATGCCGAACAGCAGCATGATCACCGGCACCAGCGCCGACAGCGGCGCGCTGACGAACAGGTTGACCCACATGCCGGCGAATTGGTCGACCGCGGTGAAGCGCCCCATCAGCGCGCCGAGCGGCACGCCGACGGCGATGGCGAGCGCCATGCCGAGGGCGAAGCTGACCACCGTGATCAGCGCGGCGTCGAGGAAGCTTTGCGTCGGGACCACGGTGAACAGCGCCGCGACGACCTCGGAGAAGGGCGGGAACAGCAGGACGAGGCCGAGCCGGCCGACGACCTCCCAGACCAGGGCCCAGAGGATCAGCGACGCCATCATCGGGATGCGGTGGCCGAAGACGGTCATGACCCCCTACTCCACATAGCGCCGCAGGCCGCGCCAGATGTCCTCGACCGTGTCGATGTAGACGGGGTCGCGGCGGATCTCGTCGGGCGTGCCCTGGCGCGGAATCTCCGGCACCACGATCTCCGACACCCGGCCGGGCCGCGGCGACAGGAGGACGATGCGATCGGACAGGTAGACCGCCTCCTCGATCGAATGGGTGACGACGATGAAGGTCTTGCGCTCCTCGCGGCACAGCGCCAGCAGGTCCTCCTGGAACTTGCGCCTTGTCTGCTCGTCGACGGCGCTGAACGGCTCGTCCATCAGCAGCACCTCGGCGTCGACCGCTAGCGCCCGGGCCAGGCCGACGCGCTGGCGCATGCCTCCGGACAGCTGGTGCGGATAGCGGTCCTCGAAGCCGGCGAGGCCGACCCGGGCGATGTGGCGGCGGGCCGTGTCCTCGCGCTCCGACTTGTCCACGCCCTTCAGCTCCAGGCCGAAGGCGACGTTGCGCAGCACCGTGGCCCAGGGCATCAGGGCGAAATCCTGGAACACGAAGGCACGGTCCGGGCCCGGCGCGGTGACGGTGCGGCCGCGGACCAGAACCTCGCCGGCGGTCGGCTGCATCAGCCCGGCGATGATCTTGAGAAGGGTGGTCTTGCCGCAGCCGGACGGGCCCAGCAGGCTGGTCAGCTCGCCGGCGCGGAAGGCCAGGGAGACGCCGTCCAGCGCCACCACCTGGGTGCCGTAGCGCTTGACGATGCCACGGACCTCGACCGCGGGCTCGGCCGGTTCCGCCACCTGATGGTCCCGGGGCAACGGCATGGCGGCGCTGCTCTTGCTCATGGCTGTCCTCGTTTTTCCGGCCGGAACAGGGCGACCTCGACCCGCTGCAGCGCCCCCACGGTCACCGCGGCGAAGAGGATGATCGAGGCGATGGTGGCGTACATCTCGGGATAGTCGGCGACCGAGCGATGATAGGTGATCAGGTCGCCGATCCCGGTCGGGGTGATCAGCAGCTCGGCCAGGACCACGCCGATGAAGCCGGCCGAGATGCCGAGCCTGAGGCCGGCGAAGATCATGGGGCTGGCATCCGGGATCACGATCTTGCGCACGATCTGCCGGCGGGTCGCCATGAAGGACCGGGCCATGTCGACCAGCGACGGCCCGACATGGCGCACCGCCTGGTAGCTGTTCAGCACCATCACCGGCAGGGCCAGCATGACCACGGCGACGACCTTGGCGGTCAGGCCGATGCCGTAGACGAAGGTGGTCAGCGGGATCAGCGCCGCCATCGGCGCCGCCTGCATGACGATGAAGATCGGCGCCCCGGCCCATTCCAGGCTGCGGTTCAGCCCCATGGCGACGCCGCAGCCGATCCCGGCGACGGCAGAGATGACGAGGCCGAGCAGCAGCGGCTGCAGCGTGTCGAGATAGGCCGTCGCCAGGCTGCCATCCGCGACCAGCCGCCCGAACGCCGCGACCGTGGCGCTGAACGAGGGCAGCGCGTAGTTGACCGGGATCCGGCCCGCGATCTCCCACCCGCCGCACAAGACGACGATCGAGGCGAGGCGCCAGAACAGCGGGTCGGCGGCCAGGGCGGCGAGGAAGCCGCCCCTCCGCCCGGCTTCGGCGACGGCGGCGCTCGTCACTTCCGGCCGACCTTGTCCAGCGCCTTGTTCAGCGGCGTGAAGGTCCAGAAATCCTCGACCTTGAGCGTGGCCGGGTCGCCCTGCAGCTGGCCGGCGACGGCATAGAAGGCGAAATCGTCCTTCACCGCCGCCTCGCCGCCGCCGTTCAGCGGATACATGCCGGCGGCGACGGAGTCCTGGTAGAAGGGTACGATCTCGGGCTCCAGCTCGGCCGGCAGGTCGGCCAGCAGCTTGTGGGTCTTGCGCAGATCCCCGACGACGGCCGGGTTTGCGGCGATCTCGCGCCAGGTGTTCAGCAGCTCCTCGGCCAGGATGCCGGCGGCTTCGGCATTGGTCTCCAGGAACTCGGTGTTGGCGAAGAGCGCCTCATCGCTGGCGTTGACCTCGCCGACCTCGAGCAGCTTGAACTTGCCGCCGCCCTTCTCCTGCAGCAGCCGCCAGCCGGCGGAGTCGACAATCGTGGCCTTCACCGCGCCCTGCAGCAGGGCGCCGGCGCGGACCTCCGACCCCGGCACGTAGCTGACCTTGCCGTATTTGATGCCGCTGCGCTGGGCCATCAGCATCATGATCGCCTCGGTGCCGGAGCCGCGGGAATGCACCGCCACCTCCTGGCCGTCCAGGTCCTTCCAGTCCTGGTAGAACTCGGTGTTCACCACCGGGTAGAAGCGCAGCGTGCTCATCTGGAAGAACAGCCGGATCGGCGCCCCGACCTTCTGCAGCAGCGCGTAGGGCGTGCCGACGCCGATATCGGCCTGGCCGCTGACCACGGCCTGGGCAGCAATGTCCTCGGATTTGAAGAAGGTCAGCTCGACCGGGACGCCGCGGGCGCGGGTCCGCTCGATCGCGATCAGGAAATTCAGGCTCTCGACCGACGGGATGTCGCCGAAGGCGATCCGGACCGGATCCGCCGCCCTGGCCGACAGCGGCAAGGCCAGCACCAGGGCGAACAGGAGACCGGCGGCGCGGCGGGTGACTCGGGTGGCAAGGCACGGCATGGCTCTCTCCTCCCTTGCATCGGCGGGCTTGCGCGCCCGCGCTTTGACCAATGTCAGGATTATTCTTTAACCAATTAAAGATTGGTTAGCAGCCCGGGAGTTTCCGGTCAATCCTCGACTTGACCGTACCGGCCGGAATTCGCTAAGCCTGAACCAATATGGAAATTGGTTTGACCATGTCACTCGATCAGGACCAAGGCCAGGGGGCCCTCACCCAGCTCCGCGCCTATCTCGCCCAGCAGGCCCTGCCGACCGACGGCAGGCTGCCGCCGGAGCGCGAGCTGTGCGAGACCCTGGGCCTCTCCCGCGGCGAGCTGCGCAAGGGCCTGGCGGCGCTGGAGGCCGAGGGCCAGATCTGGCGCCATGTCGGCAAGGGCACCTTCCTGGGGTCCCGCCCGATCGAGGAGGTCGACGATGCCGCCGCGATCGCGTCGCGCACCTCCCCCGCCGCGGTGATGCGGGCGCGCCTGCTGGTCGAGCCGCAGATCGCGCAGGAGGCGGCGCTGCACGCCTCGGCCGAGGATCTGCGCAAGCTGCGGCTCGTGATCGCCAAGACCCGCACGGCGGAAAGCTGGCGGCACTACGAGACGCTCGACAACCAGCTGCATCGCCTGATCGCCGAGGCGACCCGCAACACCGTGCTGGTGGCGCTGTTCGACCTCTTGAACACGGTGCGGCGGACGGTGGTCTGGGGCCGGCTGCGCGCCGACATCCCCCGGCCGCCGGCCGACCATCACAGCTTCGCCGAGCATGACGCCATCGTCGACGCGATCGCCGAGCGCGACCTGGAGGCGGCGGGCCGCGCCATGCGCCGGCACCTGCGCTCGGTCGAGCGCAAGCTGATCGAGGCGCATCACGACGATTGAGCGGCCGGCGCGGAACAGGACTCGCCAATCCGGCGCAGGCTGCTAGGGTCCGCGCCATGTTGCAAACCATCACCATCATCGGCGGCGGCCCCGCCGGGCTGATCGCGGCGCAACGCCTGGCCGAGGCCGGGCGGCGCGTCACCGTGTACGACCGCATGCCGACGGTCGGGCGGAAGTTCCTGATGGCCGGGCGCGGCGGGCTGAACCTGACCCATTCCGAGCCGCTCGACCGCTTCGTTACCCGCTACGGCGCGGTGCAGGGCTGGATCGAGCCGCTGGTCCGCGCCTTCTCCCCGGACGATCTGCGGGCCTGGAGCCACGACCTCGGCGTGCCGACCTTCGTCGGCTCCAGCGGCCGGGTGTTTCCCGAAAGCCTGAAGGCCTCTCCCCTGCTCCGCGCCTGGCTGGTCCGGCTGGCGCAGCTCGGCGTCGAGGTCCGCACCCGGCACGACTGGATCGGCCTCACCGCCGACAACCGGCCGGTGCTGCGCGGGCTGGAGGGCGAGTTCGAGGCCGGGGCCGACGCCACCATCCTGGCGCTGGGCGGCGCCAGCTGGCCACGGCTGGGCGGCGATGGCGGCTGGGCGCCGATCCTGGCTGCGCGCGGCGTCGCCATCGCGCCGCTGCTTCCGGCCAATGCCGGCGTCGAGATCGCCTGGTCGCCGCATCTGCGCGACCGCTTCGCCGGCACGCCGCTGAAGCGCATCGCCCTGACCTTCGCCGGCCGCACCATGCGCGGCGAGGCGGTGATCGCCGCCACCGGCCTGGAAGGCGGCGCCGTCTATGCGCTCGGGGCCGGGCTGCGCGAGGCGATCGCGCGGGACGGCGGCGCGGTGCTGACGCTCGACCTGCGGCCGGACATGAATGCGGCGGAGATCGCCGACCGGCTGGCCGGCGCGGGCAGCAGCGACAGCGCCCCGAATCGGCTGCGCCGCGCCCTGTCGCTGACCGGCCCGGCCTATTCCCTGTTGCGCGAGGGCTTCGCCGCCGACGCGCTGGCGACGCCGGAGGCCATGGCTGCCGCGATCAAGGCGATCCCGCTGCGTGTCACCGGCCTCCGGCCGCTTGACCGTGCCATCTCCACCGCCGGCGGCATCCGCCTCGACGCCCTGACTCCGGCGCTGGAGCTGAAGGCCCTGCCCGGCGTCTTCGCCTGTGGCGAGATGCTGGACTGGGAGGCGCCGACCGGCGGCTATCTGCTGCAAGGCTGCTTCGCCACCGGCGTCGCCGTGGCCCGGGGGCTGGTTGGGCATCCTGCCTCGACAGAGCCCGGCACAACTGACTAGCCTGCGCCTCTCTCGCATCCTGGAAGGGTAACGCCATGGCCGACCCGGTTTTGACCGGCACCACGGGCCCGGTCGTGACGATCCGGCTCAACCGGCCGGAGAAGAAGAACGCGATCAACCGCGCCATGTACGAGGCGCTGACGGCCGCGCTGCGCGCCGCGGCCACGGCCCGGTCGGTGCGCGTCGTCGTTCTCCGGGGCGGCGACGATTTCTCCGCCGGCAACGACATCGCGGATTTCCTCGCCAGCGGCAAACCGGCCGGGATGCAGCCGGTGCTGGATTTCCTCGATGTCCTGGCCGGCTTTCCCAAGCCGCTGATCGCCGGGGTGCGCGGCGCCGCGATCGGCATCGGCACCACCATGCTGCTGCATTGCGACGTGGTGCTGGCCACGCCCTCGGCCCGGTTCCAGCTGCCCTTCGTCCAGCTCGGGCTGGTGCCGGAAGCCGCCTCCACCCTGCTGCTGCCGGCAGCCGTCGGCCGCCTGAAGGCCGTCTGGTGGCTGCTGACCGGCGAGGGCTTCGACGCCGACGCTGCGTTGTCGGCGGGGCTGATCACCAAGACCGTCGCCGAGACCACGCTCGACGCTGAGCTCAACGCCCTGGCGGCGCGCCTTGCCGCCATGCCCCCGGCCGCTGTCCGCCAGACCAAGGCCCTGCTGCAGGCGCCGCACCGCAACGCCGTGCGCGAGGCCATGACCCGCGAGGTCGAGGCCTTCGGCGCCCAGCTGAAATCCGCCGAGGCCAAGGAGGCCTTCACCGCCTTCATGGAGAAACGGAAGCCGGATTTCAGCCGGTTCGACTAACCACTGACGCAAGGTTGGGTTCGCCTTAACGAACCCAACATCGTGCCAAGGAGACGCCGTGAATGTTGGGTTCGCGAGCCGCGAACCCAACCTACGCTCTACAGCAGCCCGCGCTTCACCAGGCTGGCCATCAGCGCCCGGGCGCCGAAGGTCCAGGGTGCGATCTTGTCGCTGTGGTTCACCCGGTTGACCAGCGTCCCCAGGCTCGGCGTCGAGATGGTGACGATGTCGCCGATCTTGTGGGTGAAGCCCATGCCCGGCGCGTCGCGGTCGTCGGTCGGCGCGAACATGGTGCCTAGGAACAGCACCGCCCCGTCCGGATACTGGTGGTTCGGGCCCAGCATCTGGCCGGCGAGGTCGAGCGGGTCGCGGCTGATCTTGGAGATCGAGCTGTGGCCCTGCAGCGTGTAGCCCTCCGGCCCGTGCACCGCCATCGCCAGGTCGGCCTTGCGGATGTCGTCGATGCCGAAGCCGCCGTCGAACAGCCGGATGAAGGGGCCGATGGCGCAGGAGGCGTTGTTGTCCTTGGCCTTGCCGAGCAGCAGCGCGCTGCGGCCCTCGAGGTCGCGCAGGTTGACGTCGTTGCCCAGCGTCGCGCCCACCACCTTGCCGGTCGGCGCCACCACCAGCACGATCTCGGGCTCGGGGTTGTTCCAGGTCGAGATCGGGAGAATGCCGATCTCGGCGCCGAGGCCGACCGAGGACATCGGCTGGCTCTTGGTGAAGATCTCGGCATCCGGGCCGATGCCGACCTCGAGATACTGCGACCAGGCATTCTGCGACAGCAGTACGTCCTTGATCCGCTGCGCGTCGGCCGAGCCGGGCCGGATCGCGGCCAGGTCGTCGCCGATGATCGAGACGATGCGCTGGCGGATGGCGTCGGCCTTGGTGGCGTCGCCGCGCGCCTGCTCCTCGATCACCCGCTCCAGCATCGAGGCGACGAAGGTGACGCCCGCCGCCTTCACCGCCTGCAGGTCGATCGGCGCCAGCGGCCAAGGCTTCGACGTGTCGCGCGTGGTCTCGTCGGCATTGGCCAGCAGCTCGGCGACGCTGCCGATCACCGCGCCGTCCGCCTTGGCCAGCGCGGCCGGGTCGGCGGCCGAGATCAGGTCGGCGACGGTCGGCGCGGCCCGGGTGATGTCGATCACCTGGCCGCCGCGCAGCGCCACCACCGCCGGCCCCTCGACCCGCGGCAGCCAGACCCGGCCGACCAGCGTGGCGCGGTCGGCATCCGCCGGCAGGCAGGCCGCGACGGAGATGTAGTCCTTCATGGGTGTCCCTTCCCGCTCACACCATTGTCATCACCGGGCTTGACCCGGTGATCCAGAGTCTCTCGAAGACCGCTCCGGCGTCCCCTGGATGCCCGGGTCAAGCCCGGGCATGACAACAGGGGAACAGCCGTCTCCGGCAGCGCGCCGTCACATCACCGCGCCGATCTGCCAGGGCACGAATTCGTTGTCGCCGAAGCCCTGGGCCTCGCTCTTGGTCTGCGCGCCCGAGGCCACGGCCAGGAACATCTCGAAGATGCGGCGGCCGGCCTGCTCGATGGTCTCGTCGCCGTCGATGATGGTGCCGCAGTTGATGTCCATGTCCTCCTCCATGTGCCGGTACATGGTGGAGTTGGTGGCGACCTTGATGCAGGGCGCCGGCTTGAAGCCGGAGACCGAGCCGCGGCCGGTGGTGAAGCAGACGATCTGCGCCCCGCCCGCCACCTGGCCGGTGGCCGAGGCCGGGTCATAACCGGGCGTGTCCATGAACACGAAGCCCTTGGCCGTCATCTGCTCGGCGTATTTGTAGACCTCGACCAGGTTGGTGGTGCCGCCCTTGGCCGCGGCGCCCAGCGACTTCTCCAGGATCGTGGTCAGGCCGCCGCGCTTGTTGCCGGGCGACGGGTTGTTGTTCATCTCGCCGCCGTTGCGGCTGGTATAGCCTTCCCACCACTTGATCCGGGCGATCAGCTTCTCGCCGACCTGGCGGTTGACCGCGCGCCGGGTCAGCAGGTGCTCGGCGCCGTAGATCTCCGGCGTCTCCGACAGCACGGCGCTGCCGCCATGGCGGACGAGGAGGTCGACCGCGGCGCCCAGCGCCGGATTGGCCGAGATGCCGGAATAGCCGTCCGAGCCGCCGCATTGCAGCGCCACCATCAGCTCGCTGGCCGGCACGGTCTCGCGGCGCGCCTTGTCGGCCTCCGGCAGCATCTCCATCACCCTGGCGATGCAGTGGTCGACCGTCTTCCGGGTGCCGCCCAGATTCTGGATGTTCATGGTCTGGAACAACGGCCCGCGCTCGATCTGGTAGGCGTCGAGCAGGAAGTCGATCTGGTTGACCTCGCAGCCCAGGCCGATCATCAGCACACCGGCGAAGTTCGGATTGCGGGCATAGCCCCAGAGCGTGCGCTGCAGGTTGTCATAGCCCTCCCCCGAATCCGCCATGCCGCAGCCGGTCGAATGGGTGATCGCGACCACGCCGTCGACATTCGGGAACTGCTCGAGCACGCCGGAGCGCTCGAAATGCGCGGCGATCATCCGGCTGGTGGTGGCCGAGCAGTTCACCGACGACAGGATGCCGATGTAGTTGCGGGTGCCGACCCGGCCGTTGGCCCGGCGGAAGCCCTGGAAGGTGGCGCGTTCCGCTTCCGGCACATAGTCGGTCGGCTTGGCGTCGGCGCAGAAGGCGTAGTCGCGCTCGAAATCGCCCATGGCGCAGTTCTGGACATGGACATGCTCGCCGGTGCCGATCGCCTCAGTGGCGAAGCCGATGATCTGGTTGTAGCGGCGGATCGGCTCGCCCTGCGCGATCGGGCGGGTCGCCATCTTGTGGCCGGCCGGGATGTGACCGGCGGTGGTCACTCCCTCCTCCGGGATCGGCGTGCCCGGCGTGATGTCGGCGCGGGCGAGGACGACGTTGTCGTCGCGGTTCAGGCGGATGAAGAGGCTGGGGCTGGGCATCGGTTTTGCACGCGTTCTTGGGCTTGCCTGGCGGATCTTGGGCGGCCGCTACTTTACGTCGGACTTTTGGGCCGCGCCATCCTCCTGAAGAGATGGGAACGACGCCAGCCGGAGGGATACCGGCGCATTCAGTCTGATGAATTGACGGTGGAAGAGAATTCAGCGCAACATCGTACCTGAAAGAAATGTCGGACGAGTTTGAATCGTTCGCGGGCACCAGACCCATTCAGGGAGGACCCTATGCTGCTTCACCGTTTCGCCGCGGTCGCCGCGGCTGTCATTCTGTCCACCACGGCCCTGACCGCACCCGCGGCCGCGGCGCCGAAGACGGTGGATGGGCCGGGCTATCTGCCCGGATGCTTCGCGCCCTGGGCCAAGGACACCAAATTCTTCAAATGGGATGCCCGCCCGGGGCCGTACCGCATCGCGCTGGTCAACGGCTTCGTCGGCAACATCTGGCGCATCCAGATGATCCAGACCGCCAAGGCCTACGCCGCCCTGCCGGACGTCGCCAAGGACATCAAGGAGTTCAAGGTCGTCTCCACCGGCACCGACGCGGCGGCGCAGCTCGGCACGATCGAGGACTTCATCAACCAGGGCTTCGACGCCATCGTCACCATCGCGGTCAGCCCGACCGGCTTCGACCGGGTGATCAAGCTGGCCAACCGCAAGAACGTCGTGCTGGTGCCGTTCGACAACGTCCTCGACACCACCGAGGTGATGCAGATCAACGAGGACCAGTGGGAAATGGGGGTGATGTCGGCCAAGTTCCTGATCGACCACATCCCCAATGGCGGCAAGATCCTGGAGGTGCGCGGCCTGCCCGGCAATTCGGTCGACCGCGACCGGCATGAAGGCTTCCAGAAGACGATGAAGGAGGCGGGCAAGCCCTTCGACATCGTCGAGGTGGTCGGCAACTGGGCGCCGGGCGATTCGCAGAAGGCCACCGCCGACGCGCTCGCCGTGCACGGCCATTTCGACGGCATCTTCACCCAGGGCGGGTCGAACGGCACGGTGCAGGCGCTGATCGACGCCAAGCATCCCTTCGTGCCGATGGCCGGCGAGGGCGAGAACCTGTTCCGCCAGCAGATCGCCCAATACCAGGGCCAAGGGCTGAAAGGCCTGTCCTACGGCCAGTCCCCGGCCCTCGTCGCCATCGCCACCAAGGCGGCGATCGCCGCGCTGAAGGGCGAGACGATGCCGCAGATGGTGTCGATCCCGATCCCGGTCGCGGACTACAAGACGCTGAAGGACGGCGAGAACTACTGGTCGGAGCTGACGGTCGACTTCTTCGCGCCGAACGCGTTCGAACCCTGCGGCATCACCTTCACGGCGCCGCAGATCATGGCCCAGAGCGCCGAGAACAAGTAAGGCGGTGGCGTCGGAGATGACCGTCGCCGCGGACACGCCGCCGCTGGTGCGCCTGACCGGGGTCAGCAAGCATTACGGCGGCGTGCACGCTCTGCGCGAGGTGGAGTTCGCGGCCCGGGCCGGGTCGATCCACGGTGTCCTGGGCGAGAACGGGGCCGGCAAGAGCACGCTGATCAAGATCATCGCCGGGGTGGTGCAGCCCAGCGCCGGCGAGATGCTGATCGACGACCGCCCGGCCAGCTTCGCCTCGCCCCAGGCGGCGAACGCGGCCGGCGTCGTCTGCGTGTTCCAGGAGTTGTCGCTGCTGCCGGACCTGTCGGTCGCCGACAACATCTGCATCACCCGGCCGCCACGGCGCCTCGGCCTGATCGACCACCGGGCCCAAAGGCGGCGGGCGGAGGAGCTGCTGGCGCGGATCGGCTGTGCCGACATCGACCCGCGGCTGCCGGTCAAGGCGCTGCCCCTGTCGCGCCGGCAGATGGTCGAGATCGCCAAGGCGCTGGGGCGCGACCCGCGCCTCTTGATCCTCGACGAGGCGACCTCGGCCCTGACGGCGGCGGATGTGGAGAAGGTCTATGCCCTGCTGCACCGGCTGCGCCGGCAGGGGCTGGGGATCCTCTACATTTCCCATCGGATGCCGGAGATCAAGGCGCTGTGCGACACCTGCTCGGTGTTCCGCAACGGCCGGCACATCGACACCTTCCCCTCCGGCGCGCGCAGCGACGACGAGGTGGTGCGGATGCTGATCGGCCGCGAGATCCACAATGTCTACCCGCCGAAGCCGGTCCGGACCGAGGCGCCAGCGCCGGTGCTGGAGACCCGCGGCCTGCGCTGGGGCCAGCGCCTGACGGACATCTCCCTGACCGTCGGCCGCGGCGAGATCGTCGGCCTCGGCGGGCTGGACGGCCAGGGCCAGCGCGAGCTGCTGCTGGCCCTGTTCGGCGTGCTGCGCGGGGTCGAGGGCAGCGTGCTGGTCGACGGCCGGCCGGTGCGGATCGGCAGCCCGAGCAAGGCCAAGAGCGCCGGCATCCGCATGGCGCTGATCCCGGAGGACCGCAAGACCGAAGGGTTGCTGCTGCCGATGTCGGTGGGCGAGAACATCACCCTGGCGGCGCTGGGCGGCATGACCCGGGGCGGCGTCATCGACCGCAAGCGCGAGAGCGACAGCATCGCCCGCATGGTCGAGGCGCTGCGGATCAAGATCGGCTCCGCCGACGCCGCGGTCGGCACCCTGTCCGGCGGCAACCAGCAGAAGGTGGCGATCGCCAAATGGCTGCTGACCGAGGCCCGCATCGTCCTGCTGAACGACCCGACCCGCGGCATCGATGTCGGCACCAAGCAGGAGATCTACCAGCTGCTGCACGATCTCGCCGCGGCCGGCACCTCGATCCTGTTCTACTCGACCGATTATGACGAGCTGATCGGCTGCTGCGACCGGGTGCTGATCCTGTATGGCGGGCGGGTGATCCGGACGTTGGAGGGCGAGGCGATCACCGAGACCAACATCGTGGCCAGCGCCCTCAACCTCGAGACCAATGGCCAAGCGGCGGAGACGATGCCGGCATGACCAACCTGCTCCACCGCCTCTCACGCCAGGGCGGGCTGCTGATCGCCATCGCCCTGTTCGTGCTGTTCTACGGCCTCTACTCCTACCAGCATCCGCGCGGCGGCAGCGCCGACCTGATCGTCCAGAACGCCAACGAGACCCTCACCCTGGCCCTCGTGGCGATGGCCCAGACGGTGCCGGTGCTGCTGGGCGGGCTCGACCTCTCCGTCGGGCCGCTGATGACGATGGTGAACTGCCTGGCCTCGCATCTTCTGACCGGCAGCGGCTGGGAACTGGTCTTCGGCATCGTCCTGTGCCTCTGCGCCGGCCTGCTGGCCGGCTTCGTCAACGGCGCGCTGGTCGTCTATGGCCGGATCCAGCCGATCATCGCCACGCTGGCGACCGGGGCGGTGCTGATCGGCATCGCCCTGTTCCTGCGCCCGACCCCCGGCGGCGCGGTCGACAGCGACCTGTCCTGGGCCGCCACCAACACGCTGTTCGACGTGGCCGACACCTATGGCTGGTGGGGCGGCGACCTGCCCGGCTGGTTCCAGGCGATCCAGTCGATCCCGGTGCCGGTGATCCTGATCGTGCTGGTGGTGCTGCTGGTCTGGCTGCCGTTCAAGAACTCGGTGACCGGGCGCGGCTGCTACGCCATCGGCTCGTCCGAGCAGGCGGCCTTCATGTCCGGCGTCGCCATCGACCGGTCGAAGCTGGCGGCCTTCACCCTGGCCGGGCTGTTCGCCGCGATCGCCGGGATCTACCTGGCGCTGCAGACCGGCAGCGGCAACGCCGACATGCCGATGGCCGGCGGCTACACGCTCAACTCGATCGCCGCGGTGGTGATCGGCGGCACCTCGCTGTTCGGCGGGTCGGGCGGCGCCGTCGCCTCGATCATCGGCGTCATGGTGCTGCGCGCCATCTCCTTCTGCTTCCGCGTGGTGCCGGAGGACAGCATCGTCGGCTTCCTGGCCAACCCGCTGCTGCAACCGCTGTCCGAGGGCATCATCCTGCTGGCCGCGGTCTCGCTGGGCGCCGCCCGGGTGTTCACGGTCAAGAACCGCCTGCAGCTGTTCGGGTAGCGGAGGACCGATGCAAACCTATCTCCGCTCCATCGACCGGCCGATTCTGGTGGCCTGCGGCTTCGTCATCCTGATCCTGGCGGCGGGCACCGCCTACACCGCGATCACCCAGGGCACGGCCACCTTCCTGTCGCCGACCTATCTGCTGCAGCAGCTCAAGGTCGCCTCCTTCCTCGGTGTCGTCGCCGCCGGGATGATGCTGGTGATCCTGATGGGCCATATCGACCTGTCGGTGCCTTGGACCGTCGCCGCCTCGGGGATGCTGGCGACCGCGATCGGCGGGCCCGAGGCGATCCCGGTCGGCCTCGCCGTCGGCGCCCTGGTCGGGCTGTTCAACGGGCTCGGCGTCGCCTTCCTGCGCGTGCCGTCGATGATCTTCACCCTCGGCGTCAACACCGTGCTGCGCGGGCTGATGGTGATGCTGACCGGCGGCTTCTCGCCGACCACCATGGCCACCCCGCCGATGCAGTTCCTGGCCAAGACGGAGGTGCTGGGGATCCCGATGGCGGTGTTCGTCTGGGCCCTGTTGTCGCTCGGCATCGTCTTCCTGCTGACCCGCACGCCGATGGGCCGCTACATCTACGCCATCGGCAACCGCGAATCCGCGGCCTATCTGTCCGGCGTCAACACCCGGCTGGTCATCCTCGGCGCCTTCACTTTGTGCGGGCTGTGCTCGGCCGTGGCCGGCATCCTCCTCTCCGGCTATTCCAGCAAGGCCTATCAGGCGATGGGCGACCCCTATTTGCTGCCCGCCATCGCCGCGGTGGTGATCGGCGGCACCAACATCCTGGGCGGCCAGGGCCGCTATGCCGGCACCGTGGTCGGCACCATCCTGATCGTGCTGCTGCAGAGCGTGCTGTCGGTGATGCAGATGCCGGAGGCCGGGCGGCAGATCATCTACGGCCTGGTGATCATCCTGATGCTGGTGCTGTACGGACGGGGCGGCCGGTCGGCGGCCTGACCGATTTTTCATCCGCCGAATCGTTGACGGCCCTTTCGCCGGGCGCAACACTCCGGCCAGTTATGTCCGATCAATGGGACCGTCCGGGCCAAGCCCGGGCCAAGGGAGGAAACCGGGATGCTCGACCCCTGTTTCGAGGTGCTGGACAAGCGCTTCGCGGGCTATGTCATGGGCAATGTCCATATCGACGTGCTGGCCAGCGACATCGGCCTGCGCTGGTCGGAAGGGCCGGTCTGGTTCGGCGACGGCCGCTACCTGCTGTGGAGCGATATTCCGAACAACCGCATCATGCGCTGGGACGAGACCGACGGCAGCGTCAGCGTCTATCGCAACCCGTCGAACTACACCAACGGCCACACCCGGGACCGCCAGGGCCGCCTGGTGTCCTGCGAGCATGGCGGCCGCCGGGTCAGCCGCACCGAACATGACGGCCGCGTCACCGTCCTGGCCGACAGCCACAACGGCAAGCGGCTGAACTCGCCGAACGACGTGGTGGTGAAGTCGGACGACACGGTGTGGTTCACCGACCCGTCCTACGGCATTCTGTCGGAATACGAAGGCCACCAGTCCGAGCCCGAGCAGGATGGCTGCCACGTCTACCGCTTCGACCCGAAATCGGGGACGCTGAAGGCGATCGCGACCGATTTCGACAAGCCGAACGGCATCGCCTTCTCGCCGGACGAAAAGCTGCTCTATGTCGCCGACACCGGCGCCACCCATACCCCTGACGGACCGAAGCATATCCGCCGCTTCCAGGTCCGCGACGACGGCACGCTGGCCGGCGGCGAGGTCTTCGCCGACTGCACCTTCGGCCTGTTCGACGGCTTCCGCCTGGACCATCACGGCAACATCTGGACCAGCGCCGGCGACGGCGTGCATTGCTACGCTCCGGACGGCGCGCTGATCGGCAAGATCAAGGTGCCGGAGGTGGTAGCCAATGTCTGCTTCGGCGGCGTCAAGAAGAACCGCCTGTTCATCTGCGCCACCACCTCGCTGCGCTCGGTCTACCTGAACACGCGGGGCGTGCAGACGCCCTGACGCCCCGCAGCCCATGACCGCCCTGCCGCGGACCGCGGCCACCCCCGCCGCCGGCATGCTGCTCATGCTGGCGGCGATGGGCAGCTTCACCGCCATGGACACCGTGTCCAAGGTGCTGACCGACGACTACGACCCGGTCCAGGTGACCTGGGCGCGCTACACCTTCCATGCGCTGCCGATGCTGCTGATCGCAGGCCCGGCCAGCATCCGGCGGATGGTGGCGACGACCCGGCCGGCGTTGCAGCTGGCGCGCGCCCTGGCGCTGCTGGCCTCCGCCGTACTTGCGATCGTCGGCTTCAGCCTGATGCCGCTGGCCGACCTGTTCGCGATCAACTTCATCGCACCGCTGCTGGTGATCGTGCTGTCGGTGCTGTTCCTGGGCGAGCATGTCGGCCCGCATCGCTGGGCCGCGGTGGCGGCCGGCTTCATCGGCATGCTGATCATCGTCTGGCCCAGCGGCGACGGCGTCGGGGTCCTCGGCGGCTTGGTCGCCTTCGGGGCGGCGCTGTTCTGGGCGATCGGCTTGGTCGCCACGCGGCGCCTGGACGGCGAGGATCCGCGCACCACCCTGTTCATCACCGCGCTGGTCGGGACGGTGCTGCTGAGCCTGGCGCAGCCCTTCGTCTGGACGCCGCCCGACGCCGCCGGCTGGGGCCTGATGCTGGCCATCGGCCTGCTGGGCCTGCTGTCGCACACCCTGCTGATCGCCGCCTTCGGCCAGGCCCCCGCCTCCACCCTGGCGCCGTTCCAGTACAGCCAGCTGATCTACGGCCTGGTCTTCGGCTGGGTGGTGTTCGGCGACGTGATCGGCGCCCGCCCGCTGCTGGGCTGCGCCGTCATCGTCGCTGCCGGCGCCTATGTCTGGTGGCGCGAGCAGAGGATTCTGGACTGAGTCCTACCCCCTCACATAATCCGGGAAGCGGGCGCGGATCTCGTCGACTTGGGCCAGCGTCCCGGACAAGTGCTGCCGCAGCGCCTCCTCCGCCCGGCCCGCGTCGCCCGCAGCGATCGCATCGAGGATCAGGCCGTGGTCGTCCAGGATCGACTGGGCCTTGCCTGGCGCCGGCAGATGCAGCCGCCGCAACCGGTCGAGATGGCCGCTGCGGTTGCGGATCAGGGCCCACAGGTCCGGCACCTCCGCCGCCTCGCAGAGCTGGCGGTGCAGCGACTGGTCGGTCTCGGCGAAGGCCTCGAAATCCTGGGCGTCGAGCATGCCGCGCTGGCGGGCGATCAGCGCCTGCAGCCGCGGCACGAAGGACCGATCCTCGCGCTGCGCCAGGCTGCGCACCACCTCGAGCTCCACCGACCGGCGCAGGAAATGCGCCTGCCGCGCCGCCGGCAGGTCGATCGGGCTGACCACGGTGGCGTGCTGCGGGAAGATGTCGACCAGCCCCTCCTCCGCCAGGCGCAGCAGGGCGTCACGGATCGGCGTCTGGCTGACCCCGAACTGCGCCATCAGCTCGTTGCGCGCCAGCAACGAGCCCGGCGCCAGGGCCAGCGCGATGATCTGCCCGCGCAGCCGCTCATAGACCTGCGGCGCCGCCTGCCGGGCGCGGTCGAGCGGAATCGCCATGGTCATGTTGCGAAGGATCCTCGTTCGCGTCTCTGCCGACGATGATCATACCCGCCTGGATGCCGGTGCACTAATGCATTAGTGTGGCGACGACCCGAGTCCATCCTGCCCCAGCCACCGATCCCTCCAGACGGCAGCGAGCCATGACCGACACGCCCCGCAAGACGCCCGACACCCTCCGCAGCGCCCGCTGGTTCGCGCCCGACGACCTGCGCGCCTTCGGCCACCGCTCCCGCGCCATGCAGATGGGCTACGGGCCCGACGACTGGGTGGGCCGGCCGGTGATCGCGCTGATCAACACCTGGTCCGACGCCAATCCCTGCCACGCCCATTTCAAGCACCGGGTCGAGGATGTGAAGCGCGGCGTGCTGCAGGCCGGCGGCTTCCCGATCGAGCTGCCGGCGCTGTCGCTGTCGGAGAGCTACGTCAAGCCGACCACCATGCTGTACCGCAACCTGCTGGCGATGGAGGTGGAAGAGCTGCTGCGGTCCCATCCCGTCGACGGCGCGGTGCTGCTGGGCGGCTGCGACAAGACCACCCCCGGCCTGCTGATGGGCGCGACCAGCGCCGGGCTGCCGACGATCTACCTGCCGGCCGGGCCGATGCTGCGCGGCAACTGGAAGGGCAAGGTGCTCGGCTCCGGCTCCGACGCCTGGAAGTTCTGGGACGAGCGCCGGGCCGGCAACATCAGCGACCAGGACTGGCTGGACATCGAGGGCGGCATCGCCCGCAGCTACGGCCACTGCATGACCATGGGCACGGCCAGCACCATGACCGCGATCGCCGAGGCGATCGGCATGACGCTGCCCGGCGCCTCCTCGATCCCGGCCGCGGATGCCGGCCACATCCGCATGTCCTCCGCCTGCGGCCGCCGCATCGTCGAGATGGTGTGGGAGGACCTGGTCCCGGCCCGGATCCAGACCCGCGCCGCCTTCGAGAACGCGATCGTGGTGGCGATGGCGATGGGCTGCTCGACCAACGCCATCATCCATGTCGTCGCCATGGCGCGCCGGGCCGGCCACGACATCGGCCTCGACGATTTCGATGCCGCCAGCCGGGAGGTGCCGGTGATCGGCAATGTCCGTCCCAGCGGCGACCAGTACCTGATGGAGGATTTCTTCTACGCCGGCGGCCTGCCGGCGCTGATGACCCGGCTGCGCGACCACCTGAAGCTCGACGCGCTGACCGTCAGCGGCCGGACGCTGGGCGATAACATCGCCGGCGCCGAGATCTACAACGAGGACGTGATCCGGCCGATCGACAACCCGGTCTATGCCGAGGGAGCGCTGGCGGTGCTGCGCGGCAACCTTGCGCCGGACGGCTGCGTCATCAAGCCCAGCGCCTGCGAGCCGCGCTTCCTGAAGCACAGCGGCCCGGCCCTGGTGTTCGACGACTACCCGGCGATGAAGGCGGCCATCGACAGCGACGACCTCGACGTCACGCCGGACCATGTGCTGGTGCTGCGGAATGTGGGTCCCCAAGGCGGACCGGGCATGCCGGAGTGGGGCATGCTGCCGATCCCGAAGAAACTGGTGAAGCAGGGCATCCGCGACATGGTCCGCATCTCCGACGCGCGGATGAGCGGCACCAGCTACGGCGCCTGCATCCTGCACGTCTCGCCCGAATCCTATATCGGCGGGCCGCTGGCGCTGCTGCGCACCGGCGACATCGTCACCCTCGACGTCGCCGCCCGCCGCATCGGCATGGAGGTTTCGGACGAAGAGCTGGCGCGCCGCCGGGCCGAGTTGCAGCCGCCGCAGCCCCGCTACGAGCGCGGCTATGGCTGGATGTTCAACCGCCACATCCGCCAGGCGCATGAGGGCTGCGATTTCGACTTTCTCGAGACCGGCTTCGGCGCCCCGGTGGGCGAGCCCGACATCTTCTGAGGAGACCGGCGATGAGCGGACAGGATGAGGTTCGGGGCGGATGGGCGCCCTCGCCCCGGTATCCCGACCCGGCGGTGCAGGTGCTGGACCCCAGCTTCGCGCCCTATCGGATCTTCAGCGCCGCGGTGGAGCGCATCGCCACCGGCTGCCGCTGGGCCGAGGGACCAGTCTGGTTCGGCGACCACCGCAGCCTGCTGTGGAGCGACATTCCGAACGACCGGATCCTGAAATGGGACGAGGAGACCGGGGCGGTCAGCGCCTTCCGCAAGCCGTCCAACAACGCCAACGGCAACACCCGCGACCGCCAGGGGCGGCTGGTCACCTGCGAGCATCTCGGCCGCCGCGTCACCCGCACCGAGTATGACGGCACCATCACCGTGCTGGCCGATAGCTTCGACGGCAAGAGGCTGAACTCCCCGAACGACGTGGTGGTGAAGTCCGACGGTTCGGTCTGGTTCACCGATCCGCCCTTCGGCATCACCGGCAACTATGAGGGCCGCAAGGCGGATCCGGAGCTGCCCGGCAACGTCTACCGGATCGATGCGGAGACGGGGGCGCTGACCGTCGTCGCCGAGGACGTCAAGGGGCCGAACGGCCTGTGCTTCTCGCCCGACGAGGCGATCCTCTACCTCGTCGAATCCCGCGCCGTGCCGAACCGGCTGATCGTCGCCTATGACGTCGTCGACGGCGGCCGGCGCATCGCCAACCGGCGGGTGGTGATCGACGCCGGCCCTGGCACGCCGGATGGCATGCGCGTCGATGTCGACGGCAACCTCTGGTGCGGCTGGGGCATGGGCAGCGACGAACTGGACGGGGTGATGATCTTCAACCCCGACGGCAAGCCGATCGGCCGGATCGCCCTGCCCGAGCGCTGCGCCAACCTGTGCTTCGGCGGCGAGATGCGCAACCGCCTGTTCATGGCCTCCAGCCAATCCGTATACGCGCTCTATGTGGGCACCCAGGGCGCCGTCGGCGGCTGACCCTTCCGAACGAGGATGATCGAATGACCGGATTGAAGCCCGAGACCCGGGACAAGCTGAAGACCGTCAGCACCGCCACCCTGACCACCGCCCTGTTCAAGCGTGGCCTGCGCAACCAGTTCATCCAGGACGTGCACCCGCTGAACCCGGCGGGCGCGCCGATGGTCGGCGAGGCCTTCACCCTGCGCTACATTCCGGCGCGCGAGGATCTGAACCCGCTCAGCGTGTTCCAGGACCGCGCCCATCCGCAGCGCAAGGCTGTCGAGGATTGCCCGCCCGGCGCCGTCTTCGTCATCGACAGCCGCAAGGATCCCCGCGCCGCCTCGGCCGGGTCGATCCTGGTGGCGCGGCTGATGAAGCGCGGCGTCGCCGGCGTGGTCACCGACGGCGGCTTCCGCGATTCGCCGGAGATCGCCAGGCTCGACATCCCTGCCTATCACAACCGCCCGGCGGCCCCGACCAACCTGACCCGCCACCAGGCGCTGGACATCAACGTGCCGATCGGCTGCGGCGACGCGCCGGTGTTCCCCGGCGACATCGTGGTCGGCGACGGCGAGGGCGTGGTGATCATCCCCGCCGGCATCGCCGACGAGATCGCCGACGAGGCGGTGGAGATGACCGCCTTCGAGGATTTCGTCACCGAGGAGGTGATGAAGGGCCGCTCGATCCTTGGCCTCTACCCGGCGACCGAGGAGCAGACCAAGCTCGACTTCGCCGCCTGGCGCAAGGCGAACGGCCGCTGAGGCCAGATTCCCTCTTCCATCGTCATCCCCGCGAAAGCGGGGATCTCTTGCCGTTCGAGGTGTAACGAGATTCCCGCTTTCGCGGGAATGACGAGTTTGGTTGGACGTGAGGCTGCCGGTCACACCACCGGCGTCAGCAGCGGCTGGCCGGCGAAATGGGCCAGCAGGTTGCGGACGACGAGGTCGGCCATGGCGTTGCGGGTCTCGACCGTGGCGCTGCCGACATGCGGCTGCAGCACCACATTGTCGAGGCCGTACAGCGCCTCCGGCACCTTCGGCTCGTATTCGAACACGTCGAGCCCCGCGGCGCCCAGGCGGCCCTCGACCAGGGCCGCGACCAGCTCCGGCTCGTCCACCACCGTGCCGCGGGCGATGTTGACCAGGATGCCCTCGGGACCCAGCGCCTCCATCACCGCCCGGTTGACGATGTGGTGGGTCGCGGCGCCGCCCGGGCAGCACAGCACCAGCACGTCGCTGTCCCGCGCCAGGGCCACCAGGTCCGGATAGTAGGGAGAGTCGATCTCTGGCTTCGCCCGCGGCCCGTGCCAGGCGATCGAGAGGCCGAAGACCTTCGCCCGCTCCGCCACCGCCTGGCCGATCCGGCCCATGCCGACCACGCCGAGGCGCTTGCCGCGCAGGCTGCGGGCCAGCGGCAGGCCGCCCTGGGTCCATTTGCCGGCGCGGACGAAGCGGTCGCCGACGCAGAGCCGGCGCGCCGTCGCCAGCATCAGCAAGAGGCCGAGATCCGCCACCTCGTCATCGAGCACGCCGGGGGTGTTGGTGACGCGGACGCCGCGGCTCTTGGCATGGGCTGTGTCGACCTTGTCGTAGCCGACGCCGAAATTGCCGATGATCTCCAGCGCCGGGAACCGGTCCATGAGCTCTGCCGAGACACCGGGGCCGGTGACGATGCCGCGGACCTCCGGCGCCACGCGCTTGATCAGCGCCTCCCGATCCTCGGCCTCCCACAGCCGGTGCACAGTGCAGTTCGCCTCCAGCTCGGCGAAGGGGCCCGGCATCAGGCCGGCCAGGGCGAGGACGACGGGTTTGGTCATGGTGGCGGTTTCCTCTTGCGCCCCCGGGACGGCGGGCCGGTGCCCAGCCTATCGTACAAGTCCGACGATTCAAGGCCTTCCGACGGCCGTTTTCACCGGCCGCCCGATGGCTGCCATGCTGGCGCCACGTTCCGCTGCGCTTGATGTCGCATGGGTGCCGATACGGTACTATGACGGAACAACGACATGAGTCGGCTGTTTTGAGTTCTGAATATACGCAAGAAAAGGCCGGGCCATCTTGACCCCCTTGGAGATCTTCGAATTCAGCGTCTACGGTCTACTGGCCATCGCGCTGACGCTATTGTGCCTCCTGTCATGCAATCTCCTCTGGCTCGCGATCACCTTCTGGCGGCATCAGTCGCAGGGGCAGAGCCTGCCGAATCAGGGGATGGCCCCGACCCCGGACGCTGACCTGCCCAGGGTCCTGATCCAGATTCCGGTGTTCAACGAGCGGCACGTGGTGCGCCGCATCCTCGGCGCCGCCGCGGCCCTCGACTGGCCGCTGGACAAGCTGACGATCCAGCTGCTCGACGACAGCATCGACGAGACCCGCGAGATCGCCGAGGCGGCGGTGCAGGAGCTGTGCGCCGCCGGCGTCGACGCCCACCGGCTGCACCGGGTCGACCGCACCGGCTTCAAGGCCGGGGCGCTGCACGCCGGGCTGGGCGTCACCGACCACCCCTATGTCGCGATCTTCGACGCCGACTTCATCCCGCGGCCGGACTTCCTGCGCCGCACCGTCGGCGTGCTGGAGAACGACAAGCGCCTGGCCTTCGTGCAGGGCCGTTGGGAGCATCTGAACGGCGACGAGAACCGCCTGACCCGCGCCCAGACGCTGATGCTGGACGCGCATTTCGGCATCGAGCAGCCGGCCCGCAGCATGACCGGCCTGCCCCTGCCCTTCAACGGCACCTGCGGCATCTGGCGCCGCGCCGCGATCGAGGATGCCGGGGGCTGGAAGGCCGACACGCTGACCGAGGACCTCGATCTCAGCCTGCGCGCCCATCTCAAGGGCTGGCGTGCCCGCTACCTGTCCGACATCACCGTGCCGGGCGAGCTGCCGTCGAGCATCGCCGCCTGGCGGGTGCAGCAGTTCCGCTGGACCAAGGGCTTCGCCCAGGTCGCCTGCAAGCTGCTGCCGACGGTTTGGCGCTCCGCCCTGCCGCGCAAGACCAAAATCGTGGTCAGCCTGCAGCTGCTGCAGTGCCTGTTCTACCCGCTCGGCGCGCTGGCGATGGCGAACACGCTGATGTTCCTGAGCGTCGGCTTCGACCAGCCGGTGGCGCTGACCGCCCTCGGCGTGGTCTCCACCGTGCTCGGCATCTCCGGCACCGCTGCCTTCCTGATCTCCGGCCGCTGCGCCGTGCGGCGGGAGCGGCTGGGCCAGGCCGCGATGGACATGCTGGCCACCATGGCGCTGAACGCCGGCCTGTCGCTGTCCAACTCGGTGGGCGTGATCGAGGCCTTCATCGGCCGGCGCAGCGGCTTCGTGCGCACACCGAAGAAGGGCAGCTCGCGCCGGTCCGGCTACCGCAGCGGCGCCGGCAGCGGCATCCCCGAGACGGCGGTGGGCGTGGTGCTGCTGGGCATGGTGCTGACCGACCTGGCCTGGTACCTGCCGTTCCTGGTCGTCTCCGGCACCGGGCTCTTGATCATGGGCACCGCGCTCCTGGCCGAGCGCTACGACCTCAGGCTCGACCCGCGCGCCCTGCCCCGCACCATGCCGGGCGTGAAGCTGGCGCCGCCGGCGGCCCGCGCGCCGCAGCCGCACTCGCGCAGCTAGCATCGCGGCGGGCCGGGGCGATCCGTCCCGGCCCGCCTCTTTTTCGTCGCAAGCTGATACTATCGTTCCCGCGCGATCCGGCCCATGAGGCCCGCGGATGGAGGGGACCATGGCCCTGTGGGACAAGATTGCCGGCGAATTCATCGACATCATCGAATGGACCGATGATACCCAGGACACCATCGTCTACCGCTTCGAGCGGCACAACAACGAGATCAAATACGGCGCCCAGCTGACGGTGCGCGAGAGCCAGGTCGCGGTCTTCGTCAACGAAGGCAAGGTGGCCGACGTCTTCCAGCCCGGAATGTATACGCTGGAGACCCAGAACCTGCCGATCCTGTCGACGCTGCAGGGCTGGAAATACGGCTTCGCCAGCCCGTTCAAGGCCGAGGTCTATTTCCTCAACACCAAGCGGTTCACCGACCTGAAATGGGGCACGATGAACCCGGTGATGCTGCGCGACCCGGAATTCGGGCCGGTGCGGCTGCGCGCCTTCGGCACCTACGCCATCCGGGTCAAGGACCCGGCCGCCTTCATCCGTGAGATCGCCGGCACCGACGGCCGCTTCACCACCGACGAGATCACCGACCAGCTGCGCAACCTGATCGTCACCAGCTTCGCCGGGGCGGTGGCGACGTCGGGCATCCCGGTGCTGGACCTGTCGTCCAACTACGACAAGGTCGGCCAGGTGATCCGCGACGCCATCCAGCCGGAGTTCGACGCCTACGGCCTGGAGGTGGCGACGCTGCTGGTCGAGAACGTCTCGCTGCCCGAGGAGGTTGAGCAGGCGCTGGACCGCCGCAGCAGCATGGGCGTGGTCGGCGATCTCGGCCGCTACACCCAGTTCCAGACCGCCGAGGCGATCAAGGCCGCTGCCGAAAACCCGGGCGGCGCCGCCGGCATCGGCATCGGCATGGCGACTGCGGGCGGCCTCGCCTCCGCCATGGGCGGCGCGGTGCGGCAGGGCGCCCAGCAGACCCCGGCCGCCGGGTCGGCACCACCGCCTTTGCCCGGAGCCGAGGCCTATCACGTCGCCATAGGCGGCAAGCAGTCCGGCCCGTTCCCGGCGGCCGAGCTGCAGGGGCTGGTGCGCGACGGGCGCCTGACCCGCGACAGCCTGGTCTGGACCCCGGGCATGGCGAGCTGGAGCAAGGCCGGCGAGGTCGCTGGCCTGGCCGCGCTGTTCGCCGACCAGCCGCCGCCGCTGCCGCCGGCCTGATCCCGGACCATGGCGGACATGGCTTTCGCCTGTGCGTCCTGCGGCGCGCAGCTCGAATACGCGCCCGGCACCCGGACGCTGAAATGCCCCTATTGCGGGCATGAGAACCCGATCGAGGCCGGGGCGGCCTCGGCGGTCGAGGAGATCGATTACGCCTCCGGCCTGGCCGAGGCCGAACAGTCGGCCCCAACCGAGACGGTGTCGGTGGTGGCCTGCCAGCGCTGCGCCGCGGAGTTCCAGCTGGACCCCGCGATCCAGGCGTCGCGCTGCCCGTTCTGCGGCACGCCGATCGTGCTGGAGCCGCGCGCCCTGACCCATCTGCGGCCGGGGGCGCTGCTGCCCTTCGGCTTCGACGCCAAGGCGGCGCGGGCGAAATACGAATCCTGGCTGTCCGGCCTGTGGTTCGCGCCGAACGACGTCAAGCGCCTGGCCAAGACCGATGCCGGCTTCATCGGCATGTATGTGCCGTACTGGACCTTCGACGCCGCGACCCGCACCGACTACACCGGCCAGCGCGGCATCAACTACACCAGGACCATCCGCGACGGCGGCAAGACCCGCACCGTCGTCGAGACCCGCTGGACCAGCTGCAGCGGCGAGGTGGCCCGCGACTTCGACGACGTGACGGTGGTGGCCAGCCGGTCCCTGCCCGAGGGGTATCTCGACAAGCTCGAACCCTGGGATCTCGGCGAGCTGCTGCCCTACGACCCAAGCTATCTGCGCGGCTTCGGCGCCCAGCACTACCAGCTCGACCTCGCCGGCGGCTTCGGCCGGGCGCAGGAGAAGATGGCGCCGCCGATCCGCCGCGACATCTGCGCCGATATCGGCGGCGACAAACAGGTCGTCAGCAGCCAGGAGACGAGCTATTCCGGCGTCACCTTCAAGCATGTGCTGCTTCCGATCTGGCTGAACAGCTTCCGCTACGGCGCCAGGACCTACAGCTTCGTGATCAACGGCCGCACCGGCGAGGTGCAGGGCCAGCGGCCCTGGAGCTGGACCAAGATCGGCCTTGCGGCGCTGGCCGCCGCCGCGGTGGTGCTGGCGGTCGTGATGCTGATGGACAAGGGCTGATGGAGGCCCTGCGGATCGTCCTGTTCGGCCTTGGCGCTGCCATCGCCTACGGCATCCTGCACGATCAGGTGACCGCCCATCTCTGCGTCGAATACTTCACCATCGCCCATCCGCCGGTATTCCCGACCGAGTCGCCGTGCCTGCTGGCGATCGGCTGGGGCGTGCTGGCGACCTGGTGGGTCGGGCTGCCGCTGGGGCTGATGCTCGCCGCCGCGGCGCGGCTGGGCCGGGGCAACCGGCTGAGCCTCGCTGACCTCCGCCCCGCGATTCTCCGGCTGCTGGCCGTGATGGCGCTGTGCGCCGCGGCCGCCGGGGCGTGGGGTGCCTGGTCGGCGGCGTCGGGATCGCCCGTGCCCGGCGGCTGGGGGCCGCTGCTGCCGGCCGAGATCCATGTCGCCTTCTCCGCCGCCGCCTGGGCCCATCTGGCCAGCTACGTCACCGGCATCCTCGGCGGCCTCGGGGTGATCGTCTGGACCGTGTGGCGGCGGTTGCAGCCGCCGCCGGCCAAAGCCATCGCCTGACCGCCGCTCCGTCAGGCCGGGCTTGACCGCAGCGCCTGGGACGGCCAGAGCGTGGGGATGTTCGACGTCTCCCATCATCTCTGGATCCTGGCTGCGGCCCTGCTGCTCGACGCCGTGGTCGGCGACCCGCCCTGGCTGTGGCGGCGGCTGCCGCATCCGGTCGCCCTGGCCGGCCGGCTGATCGGCTGGCTGGATCGCCGGCTGAACCATGACGGCGATGTTCCGGCCCGGCGCCGCGCTGCCGGCATCGCCGCGACGCTGTTGCTGGTGGTGCTGGCCGGCGGCATCGGCTGGGGCCTGTCCGTACTGCTGCGCGTGCCCTTCGGCTGGGTGCTGGAGATCGTCCTTGCCGCCATCTTCCTGGCCCAGCGCAGCCTGCACGACCATGTCGCCGCTGTGGCCGCCGCCTGCGAGCTGGAGGGGCTGGAGGGCGGGCGCCGCGCCGTGTCGATGATCGTCGGCCGCGACCCGCAGAGCCTGGACATGGCCGGGGTGTGCCGCGCCGCGATCGAGAGCGACGCCGAGAACTATTCCGACGGTGTGTTCGCGCCAGCTTTCTGGTTCGCGCTGCTCGGCCTGCCCGGGATCCTGGTCTACAAGGCGGTCAACACCGCCGACAGCATGATCGGCCACCGGACGGCCCGGCACGAGGCCTTCGGCTGGGCCTCGGCGCGGCTGGACGATCTCCTCAACCTCGTCCCTGCCCGGCTCTGCGGCGCCCTGCTGGCCCTGGCTGCGCCCTTCGGCGGCGGTCGCATCGCCGCGGCGTGGCGGGCGATGCTGCGCGACGCGCCGAAGCACCGCTCGCCCAATGCCGGCTGGCCGGAGGCGGCGATGGCCGGCGGCCTCGGCCTCGCCCTGGCTGGGCCGCGGCAATACCACGGCTCGGTGGTGCCCGACGCCTGGATGGGCGATGGCGGCCGGGCGGAGGCAACGCCGCGCGACATCCGCCGGGCGCTCGCCGTCACCAGCGGCGCCGGGGTGATCCTGGTCCTGGCGACGGTCGCGATAGCACTGATTCTGTAGGTTGGGTTCGCGACGCGAACCCAACGTTCCAGCCGCGAGATCGACGTCGAAATGTTGGGTTCGCCTTGCGAACCCAACCTACGCCGCAAGCCCCGCGATCCGCGCCAGCGCCGCCATGTCCAGATGCCGCTCCAGATGGTCGGCCAGCCCGTCCAGCGTGGCGTCGACCGTGGCCTCATAGGCCAGGCCGACCTCGGCGCGCGGCCCGAGCCCGGCCAGGAAGGCGGCACGGAAGCCGTCGGCGGCGAACAGGCCGTGGACGTAGCAGCCGGCGACGCGGCCATCGGCAGAGACGGCGCCGTCCGGCCGGCCGTCGAGGTCGAGCAGCGGCCGGGCCAGGGCCGGACCCTCGGTGCGGCCGACATGCATCTCGTAGCCGCGGATCGCCGTTCCGGTCGGCAAATGCGTGCCGGCGACGGCGACAAGGCTTTTCTCCGGCGTCATCACGGTCTCGAGGTCGAGCAGGCCGAGCCCGTCGGCCGAGCCCGGCGGGCCGTCGATGCCGTCCGGATCGTGCAGCCTTCGGCCCAGCATCTGGAAGCCGGCGCAGAGGCCCAGCACCCGCCCGCCGCGCCGGACATGGGCGGCGATGTCGATGTCCCAGCCCTGGCCGCGCAGGAAGGCGAGGTCGCCGATGGTCGATTTCGACCCCGGCAGCAGCACCAGGTCGGCGTCGCCCGGCAGCGCCTCGCCCGGCGGCACCATCCGCACCGCCACGTCGGGCTCCAGCCGCAGCGGGTCGAGGTCGTCGAAATTGGCGATGCGCGACAGCACCGGCACGGCGACGGTGATCGCCCGGCCGTGCGGCATCTCGATCTCGGCCAGGGCGTTGGCGTCCTCGGCCGGCAGCCGGGCGGCCTGCGGCCAGTGCGGCACGATGCCGAGACCGCACCAGCCGGTGCGGTCCTCGACGATCCGCACGCCATCGGCGAACAGCGCCGCGTCGCCGCGGAAGCGGTTGACGATGAAGCCCCGGATCCGCGCCGCCTCGGCCGGCGCGATCACCGCATGGGTGCCGACCAGGCTGGCGATGACGCCGCCGCGGTGGATGTCGGCGACCAGCACCACCGGCAGGTCGGCCGCCTCGGCGAAGCCCATATTGGCGATGTCGCCGGCGCGGAGATTGACCTCGGCCGGGCTGCCGGCGCCCTCGACCAGCACCAGGTCGGCCTCGGCCGACAGGCGGGCGAAGCTGTCCAGCACCGCCGCCAGCAACTGCGGCTTGTGGGTGGCGTAGTCGCGGGCCTTCAGCGTGGCGATGCGGCGGCCCTGGACGATCACCTGGGCGCCGGTCTCGCTCTCCGGCTTCAGCAGCACCGGGTTCATGTGCACGGTCGGGTCGACGCCGCAGGCCCGCGCCTGCAGCGCTTGGGCCCGGCCGATCTCGCCGCCATCCGCCGTCACCGCGGCGTTGTTCGACATGTTCTGCGGCTTGAACGGCCGCACCCGCAGGCCGCGCCGAGCGAACACCCGGCACAGCCCGGCGACGATCAGCGACTTGCCGACATCGGAGCCGGTGCCCTGGACCATCAGGGCGGGGACTTTCATGCCCCGTTCCCCCTTCTGTCATGCCCGGGCTTGACCCGGGCATCCAGGGAGGCCGGGAACCGCCTGCGCTCGTGGCCCCTGGATTGCCGGGTCAAGCCCGGCAATGACAGAAGAAAGGAAGCCATCAACACGGCATGACCATCAGAACTCGATCCCGGCCTGCGCCTTCACCCCGTCGCGGAACGGGTGCTTGATCAGCGTCATCTCGGTGACCAGGTCGGCGATCTCGATCAGCTCATCCTTGGCGTTGCGGCCGGTGACGATGACATGGGTGTCCGCCGGCTTCTCGTCGCGCAGGAAGGCCACCACCTCATCGATCGGCAGGTAGTCGTAGCGCAGCACGATGTTCAACTCGTCCAGCAGCACCAGGCGGTAGGACGGGTCGCGGATCATCGCCTTGGCGGCCTCCCAGGCGGCGCGGGCGGCGGCGATGTCGCGCTCGCGGTCCTGAGTCTCCCAGGTGAAGCCCTCGCCCATCGCGGCGATGGTCACAAGGTCGGGGAACCGCTCCAGCACATGGCGCTCGCCGGTGTCCCAGCTGCCCTTGACGAACTGGACCACGCCGGTGCGGAAGCCGTGGCCGATCGACCGCAGCACCATGCCGAAGGCGGCGGTCGACTTGCCCTTGCCCTTGCCGGTGTGGACGATCAGCAGGCCCTTCTCGATGGTCTTGCCGGCCAGCATCCGGTCGCGCACCGCCTTCTTCTTCGCCATCTTCTCGGCGTGGCGGGCGTTGATCTCGTCCT
The DNA here is from genome assembly GCF_038440215.1 of Inquilinus sp. OTU3971. Taxonomy (NCBI): domain Bacteria; kingdom Pseudomonadati; phylum Pseudomonadota; class Alphaproteobacteria; order Rhodospirillales; family Rhodospirillaceae; genus Inquilinus; species Inquilinus sp. OTU3971. Next base: position 44,951 of record NZ_JASATH010000021.1, read on the forward strand.
CGGTCATGCCGTCGGTGTTCATGAGAGGGGCTCCTTCGTCATCAGGTCGAGCTCATGGGTGACGGCATTGGCGCGCGGCTGCCACAGGCCGCGGTCCAGCGCCTCCTGCAGCCGCTCCGCAATCTCGCGCGCCGCGGCCGGGTTGGCCTGCTCCAGGAAGGTCCGCACCTCGGGGTCGCCGAGCATCGCATCATAGACCAGGTCGAACTGGTGGTCGGCCACGGCGTCGGTGGTGGCGGCGAAGGCGAACAGGTAGTCGACCGTCGCCGCCATCTCGAAGGCGCCCTTGTAGCCGTGGCGCATCACGCCGCGGATCCATTTCGGGTTGACAACCCGGGCGCGGACGACGCGGGCGATCTCCTCGCGCAATGTCCGGATCACCGGCCGCTCGGGGCGCGAATGGTCGTTGTGCCACACCGTCGGCCGCGCGCCGGAGAGGTGGTGGATCGCCGCCGCCAGCCCGCCTTCGAACTGGTAGTAATCGTCGGAATCGAGCAGATCGTGCTCGCGGTTGTCCTGGTTGTGGACGACGGCTTCGACCTTCTGAAGCCGGCGGGCGAACAGGTCATGCGCCGCCGCGCCCTCGGCCCCGTCGCCATAGGCCCAGCCGCCCCATTCCAGATAGGCGCGGCCGAGATCGGCCTCGTCCCGCCACAGCTTCTCGTCGACCAGCGCCTGCAGCCCGGCGCCATAGGCCCCCGGCTTCGAGCCGAAGACCCGGAAGCCGGCGCGGCGGCGGGCCTCGGCCTCGGGCATCCCGCCCTCGACCAGCGCCGCCGTTTCGGCCCGGACGCGGGCTGCCAGCGGGTTCGCCGCCTCCGGCTCGTCCAGCGCGGCGACGGCGCGGACGGCGCTGTCGAACAGGTCGATCTGGCTCGGGAAGGCGTCGCGGAAGAAGCCGGAGACGCGCAGGGTGACATCCACCCGTGGCCGGCCCAGTACCCCTTCCGGCATGACCTCGAAGCCGGTGACCCGACGGGACGCCGGGTCCCAGCGCGGCTGCACGCCGAGCAGCGCCAGCGCCTGGGCGATGTCGTCGCCGCCGGTGCGCATGTTGCTGGTGCCCCAGGCGCTGAGCGCCATGGTGCGCGGCCAGTCGCCATGCTCCTGCCGGTGCCGCTCGACCAGCAGCGAGGCGGATTTCCAGCCGAGATGCCAGGCGGCGGGGGTCGGCACCGTGCGGCTGTCGACCGAGTAGAAGTTGCGGCCGGTCGGCAGCACGTCCAGCCGGCCGCGGGTCGGCGCGCCGGAAGAGCCGGCCGGCACGAAGCGCCCATCCAGGCCGCGCAGCAGCCCGTCGATCTCGGCGGCGCCGGAGCGGTCGACGGAGGGCGCAACCGTGGTTTCGATCTCGCCGAGGACGGCGGCAGTGGCGGCCCAGCCTGGCTCTGGTGCCCGCGCACCGGCGACGAGGTCGCGAGCCAGCCCCTCCAGCCGCTCGACCGTGTCGCCACAGGTGCGCCAACCCGTCTCCGGCCCCAGCACCGCCGGCCGCGGCCCGGCCCAGGCGTCGCCGAAACGGCAATCCAGCGGATCGAAGCCGAGGCCGAGATCGGCCGCCAAGGCGCGGATCAGCGAGGCGTCGCCGCCCTGCCCCGTCCCGCGCGGCACCCGGGTCAGCGCCACCAGCAGGTCGGTGCGCTGGTCGCCCTCCGGCGAGCAGCCGAAGATGTGCAGCCCGTCGCGGATCTGCATCTCCTTCAGCTCGCAGAGATGGTTGTCGATCTGCGCCAAAGCGGAGTCGGAATCGGCGTCGGCCGCCACGCCGCAGTCGCGGTCCAGCCCGGTGGAGCGGGCGAGGTCGAGGATGCGGTCGCGCAGATGGGCCAGCCGGCGCGGATCCATGCCGGCGGCCTCGTAGTATTCGTCGACCAGCGCCTCGAGGTCCTTCAGCGGGCCGTAGCTTTCGGCCCGGGTCAGTGGCGGCGTCAGATGGTCGATGATGACGGCGGCGGTCCGGCGCTTGGCCTGGGTGCCCTCGCCCGGGTCGTTGACGATGAAGGGGTAGAGATGCGGCACGGGGCCGAAGGCGGCCTCCGGGAAGCAGTCCTGCGACAGGGCCAGGGCCTTGCCCGGCAGCCATTCCAGGTTGCCGTGCTTGCCCATATGGACGATGGCCTGCGCCCCGAAGTCTCGCCGCAGCCAGGCGTAGAAGGCCAGATAGCCGTGCGGCGGCACCAGCGCCGGGTCGTGATAGGTCGCCTGCGGGTCGATATTGTAGCCGCGTGCCGGCTGCACGCCGATGAGGACATGGCCGAAGCGGTGGACGGCCAGGCGGAAGGCCTCGCCCTCAACGAAGGGATCGGCCTCGGGCTCGCCCCAGCGGGCCGTCACCGCCATGCGCACGGCCCCGGGCAGGCCGTCGAAATAGGCGCGATAGTCGGCCAGGGGATAGGACACGCCGCCGGCCCGGTCGGCACGGGCCTCCAGCGCGTTGGTCGGTCCGGCGGAGACCCGGGCCATCAGCGCCGCCGAATCCGCGGGCAGATCCGCGACGGCATAGCCGGCAGCCGCCAGCGCGCGCAGAACCTCGACCGTCCCGGCCGGGGTGTCGAGGCCGACGCCGTTGCCGAGGCGGCCGTCGCGGTTCGGGTAGTTGGCCAGCACCAGCGCGACCTTGCGCCCGGCCGGCGGCGTGCGGCGCAGCCCGGCCCAGGCGGCGGCGAGATCGGCCACGAAATCGATGCGGTCGGGCACCGGGCGATAGGACACCACGGTGCATTCGGTCAGCTTGTCCCAGCGCGCCTCCGACTTGAACGACACGGCGCGGGTCAGCACCCGGCCGTCGATCTCGGTCAGGGCGACGTTCATCGCCAGGTCCTGGGCCGACAGGCCGCGGGTGCCCTCGCGCCACGCCGCCTCGGCCCCGCCGGAGAACACCACCTGCAGCACCGGGCAGTCCGCCGCGTCGAACGGCGTCGGCTGGGCCGGGCCGCCGGGGCTGGAGACGGCGAAGCTGGTGGCGTTCAGGATCACCGAAGGCGGGTGGCGGGCGAAGGCGTCCGCCACCAGCTCGGCCGAGACCGCGTCCTTGAGGCTGGAGACGAAGACCGGCAGCGGGTTCAGCCCGCGCTGCCGTAGCGTCGCGACCAGCGCGTCGACCGGCGCCAGGTTCCCGGCCTGGACCAGGGCGCGATAGAAGACGAGGCCGATGACGGGGGCCGACTCGGCATGTGGAACGGCCTCCTCAAATCCTCCCCCTCCCCATGCGGGTGGGGGTAGGGGGTGGGGTTTGTCGACGAGGGGATCAGGCTCATCCCCGTCATTCGGCTCTTTCGGCGCGAGCCCCCTCCCCCTGCCCCCCTCCCGCAAGGGGAGGGGGAGAGTGTTTGGCAAGGGCTGAGCCGCTTCGCTCCACCGCCGCTCGATCTCCGCGAACGACGGATGCCTCAGATCCGGCCAGTACAGCCCCGCGCGCAGCAGCGGCCGGGGCTCGGCCCAGGGCAGGTCGTGGCCGGCCAGGGTCGCGGCATAGGCCAGGAAGCTGCGGGCGTTCTCAATCCCGCCTTCGACCAGGTACCGCCATAGCCGGCCCCGCGCCTCTGCCGGCAGGGTCGAGAGGTCGTCGAGATCGGCATCCGGCTTGTCGTCGCCCGGCAGCACGGCCAAGGCGATGCCCTCGCGCCGGCAGGCGGCGTGCACCTGCTCGATGCCATAGCGCCAGTAGCCGGCGCCGCCCAGCAGCCGCACCACCACCAGCTTCGCCCGGCTGACCACGTCGTCGACATAGGTGTCGACCGACAGGTGGTGGCCCAGCTGCAGCAGGTTGGCCAGGCGCAGCCGCGGGAACTCCTCGCCGAATCCGGACCGCGCCGCCGACAGGCAGGCGAGCTCGGTGTCCGCCGCGGTCAGGACGACGATGTCGCCCGGACTCTGGCCCAGATCGACCGCCTCCGACCCGTCGGCGATGCTGCCCGGCTTGGCGGCGAGAAGATGCATCAGGCCGCCAGCGCCGCGGTGATGGCGGCGCGGTCGAGGCCGCGCTCGCCGATCACCACCAGGGTGGTGCCGCGGACCTCGTCGGCGCGCCAGGCGCGGTCGTAATAGTGCTGGATGCGGCCGCCGACCGCCTGCACCACCAGCCGCATCGGCTTGCCAGCGACCGCGGCGAAGCCCTTCAGCCGCAGGATGTCATGCGCCTCGATCACCGGCTTCAGCTTGCGCGCCAGGGCATCCGGGTCGGCGACGGTGCCGAGATCGACATGGAAGCTCTCGAAATCATCGTGGTCGTGCTCCTCCTCCGCATCGTGATGCGAGGGGCGCGCCGCCAGGTCGTCCTCGGCCGCGGCGCCGAGGCCCAGCAGCACCCCGGCGTCGATGGCGCCGTGCCGGGCCTTGACCACCTTGACCCCCGGCCGCAGCTGGGCGGCGAGGCCGGTCGAGACGGCGGACAGCGACGAGTCGTCCAGCAGGTCGGTCTTGTTCAGGATCACCATGTCGGCGCAGGCCAGCTGGTCCTCAAACAGCTCCTCCAGCGGGCTGTCATGGTCCAGCGCCCCCGCTGAACCAACTGGGGCGGCCGCGCGCTGAGCCGCCAGGGCCTCCTCGTCCGGCACGAAGCGGCCCTCGGCCACGGCGGCGCCGTCGATCACGGTGATGACGCCGTCGACCGTCACCCGGGTGCGGATCTCCGGCCAGCCGAACGCCTTGACCAGGGGCTTCGGCAGGGCCAGGCCGCTGGTTTCGATCACGATGTGCTCCGGCGGCTCGGCGCGGGCCAGCAGCTTCTCGATCGTCGGGATGAAGTCGTCGGCCACGGTGCAGCAGATGCAGCCATTGGCCAGCTCCACCACATCCTCCTCGCGGCAGGTGGCGTCGCCGCAGCTGCGCAGCAGGTCACCGTCCACGCCGACATCGCCGAACTCGTTGATGATCAGCGCCAGCCGGCGGCCGTTCGCGGTCTGCAGCAGGTGGCGGATCAGCGTGGTCTTGCCGGCGCCGAGGAAGCCGGTGACGACGGTGGCCGGAATCTTTGCGGGCATTCGGGGTCCTCAGGCGGATTTCAGGGTCAGGGGAAGGCCGGCGGCGACGAAGACGACCGAGGGCACGACGGCGGCCACGGCCTGGTGCAGGCGCCCGGCATGGTCGCGGAAGGCGCGGGCCAGGGCGTTGTCGGGGACGATGCCGAGCCCTACCTCGTTCGACACCAGCACCACCGGGCCGGGCGGCGCCGCGAGCCAGCGCACCAGCCGGTCGGTCTCGGCGGCGATGTCGCGGTCGGCATGCATCAGGTTGGACAGCCAGAGCGTCAGGCAGTCGACCAGCACGGCACGGCCGGGACCGGCGGCCTGGCCCAGCGTCTCGACCAGGTCGAGCGGCGCCTCGACGGTGCGCCAGCGCGAGCCGCGCTGCGCCTGGTGGTGGGAGATGCGCTCCACCATCTCGGCATCCCAGGCCTCGGCGGTGGCGAGGTAGATGCAGTCGCCGGGCTGGCTCTCGACCAGCGCCTCGGCATGGCGGCTCTTGCCCGACCGGGCGCCGCCCAGCACCAGCGTCGCCGCCGGGAGCTCAGCCATGAATCGGTCGGTGCAACATGCCCTCGCCCTTCGCTCGGCCGGACAGGGCTTGGACGCCGGAGACGGTGCCCGAGAGGCGCCGCGCATCCCGCGCCACCGGTTCACCCCGCCCGGCGGTTCGCACGCATCGCCTCGCCGGCAGGTCTCCTGGCTCGCGGGTCATCGCCTGCCTCCGCCTTCCCGGCCATCGGCCAGTGGCTGTCGGAGGTGGGCTCGCCGCCTACAGTTGCGGGGGCAGCCGCGGATCAGGCCAAGGATCGGCCATCCCGCGTTCCCTTTTCACCCCTCGGGCGTCCGCCTTCGGGGAACCGGCTGCGCGATGGCGGCACAGTAGGCGGCGTATCGCGGGCGGTCAATCGATGCCGCGGCTCAGGCCGCGGCCAGGCGCCGGCCGACGGCTTCCAGGACCAGGCGGTGGGCCCGCTCGACGATGTCCTCCATCGACCGGGACTTCGCGAACATCGCCGCCGCCCGCAGCCGGACCTCATCCCGCGTCGGAAAGCTCGGGAGATGCGCCTTGGCCAGCAGGTCCACGGTCTTGTGCTGCGCGGTCGCCAAAGCGTCGCGGAGGTCGGCCAAGGTCGGCGCATGGGCATGGGCCAGCGCCTCGTGCAGCGCCGCCGCGATCCGCTCGGTCGGGAAGCTGGCCGCCAGCTCGGCCGCTGCGCGCTCGATGATCTTGGTGCCGAGCCGCTGCTCGTTGCGCAGCACGGCCTCGGGCGGAGTTTTGAGGTTCCAGACCACGCCGCACCAGGACAGGGCCTTCAGGATGTAGAAGGTCGGGTCGACCTCCCACCATCTGAAGCCCTGGCGCACGCTGCTCTGATAGGCATGGTGGTTGTTGTGCCAGCCCTCGCCCATGGTCATCAGGGCGAGCAGCCAGTTGTTGCGGGAATCGTCGCCGGTGACATAGCGCTTGCGGCCATGCACATGGGCCAGGGAGTTGATGCAGAAGGTGCCGTGATAGACCAGCACCGTGCTCCAGACGAAGCCGACAACCAGCCCGGGCCAGCCGCCGATCAGGAAGGTGATCGCGGCCAGGATGACGGCCGGGGTCAGCTCGTATTTGTGCAGCAGCATCAGCTCGGGGTAGCGCGCGAAATCGGCGATCTTGCTCAGATCCGTCGTACGGTGGCGGGTCGAGAAGATCCAGCCGAGATGGGCATAGACGAAGCCCCGGTGCCGGGGCGAATGCACGTCCTGCTCGGTGTCGGAATGAAGGTGGTGGTGCCGGTGCTTGGCGGCCCACCACAGCGTGCTCTTCTGCGCCGTGCTCTGCGACAGGAAGGCCAGGATGAACTGGAACACCCGGCCGGTGGAATAGGCGCGATGGGCGAAATAGCGGTGGTAGCCGGCCCCGATCGCGAAGATTCGCAGGAAATACAGGACCATGCAGATCGCCACGGACTGCCAGGTGACGCCGGTCCAGATCGCCGCGAAGGCGGCGAGGTGGAGCAGGACGAACGGACCCGCCTCCGGATACAGGATGTCCTCGTGCTCGTCCGTAGGCGCGACCGGGCCGGTCTGCGAGGTGGCCATGGGCTCCGTCATATATGCTCGTCTCTGGTGCATCGACCTCGACGAAAGGGCGCCGGGCGTCCCCTAGATAGGGATCGGCGCGGCGCCGTCAAGCGGACGTAGCGCCGCGCACCGTCCGCAGGCGCTGAGCGTAGACGTTGATCACCAGGGCCGCCAGCAGGATCAGGCCGCGGATCAGGATCTTCAGGAAGCTGTCGATATCGACATGGTCCAGGCCGTTGTTCAGCACGCCCAGGATCAGCACGCCAACGATGGTGTTGCCGATGCCGCCACGGCCGCCGAACAGGCTGGTGCCGCCCACCACCACCGCGGCGATGGCGTCGAGCAGGAAGGTGTCGAACTCGTTCTGCTGGGCGCTGCCGAAATAGGCCACGCCGAGCATGCCGGCGAGGCCCGAGCACACCGCCGAGATCACCATCACCGCGCCGATGACGACCCGGACATTGACGCCGGAGAACTCCGCCGCCTCGCGGTTGCCGCCGACCATGTAGACGTAGCGGCCGAAGCGCGTATAGGTCAGCACCAGATGGGCGATCAGCAGCGTGATCCCGGCCACGATCACGATCCAGGGAACGCCGCCGATCGACCCCGAGCCCAGGGTGACGAGGATCGGCGGCACGGCATAGGCGATCTGGCCGCGCACCAGCATGGCGCAGATGCCGGCGCCGATCTGCATCATCGCCAGCGTCATGATGAAGGACGGGATGCCGATCCGGGTCACGCCGAAGGCATTGATCAGGCCCAGCACGGCACAGCTCGCCAGCGCCACCAGGATCGCGGCCCAGCCCGGCAGCGGCACATTGGCGATGTTCACATAGGATTCCTGCACCGTCAGGAAGGCGACGACGATGCCGGCGGCGTTGGCGATGGCGGCGACCGACAGGTCGATCTCGGCACACAGGATGACGAAGGTCAGGCCGACGGCGATAATCGCCGTGACCGACACCTGGTTCAGGACGTTGCTGAAATTGTCGACCGTCAGGAAGGACGGGCTGGCGACGCCGAAGAACACCAGCAGGGCGATCAGCGTGATGAAGGGCGCGATGTTGCGCAGCTGGCTGCCCAGCATCGCGCCGAGCCTGGCGCCGGTGCTGCGGGTGGTCTGTGTGGTCTGCGCGCCCATCAGGTTTCCGCCCCTATAGCGATCCGAAATACAAAGTCGTCACGGCGAGCCCCGAAGGGGCGTGGCCATCAGCGGCACCGGCCCCTGGATGGCCACGGCGCTCCGCGCCTCGCCATGACGGGGAAAGGACCGAGGAGTCCATCTCAAAGGTCATTGGTATGACATGCAAAGAGATGCCCGACATTCCTGTCACGCCGCCTCGAGCAGGCGGTCCTTGCTGACCGTGCCGTCCGCGAATTCACGGGCGATCTGGCCCTTGCGCATCACCAGGATGCGGTCGGCCAGCGCCAGCACCGTCTCCGGCTCGGCCGAGACCACCACGACACCGATGCCCTGGTCGCGCAGGCCGCGGACGATACCGACCACATCCTCCTTGGCGCCGACATCCATGCCGCGGGTCGGCTCGCTGAGGATCAGCACGCGCGGTGGGTAGGTCAGCCACTTGGCCAGCGCCACTTTCTGCTGGTTGCCGCCCGACAGCGCGCCGAGCTCGGCATCGACATGCGGGGTGCGGATGCGCAGCGTCTCGACGTGCTTCCGGGCGATGCCGCGCTCGGATTCCGGCTTCAGCAGCCAGCGCGAGATCCGGTCGAGGATGGCGATCGAGACGTTCTTGTAGATCGGCTCATGGTGGAACAGCATCGCCCGTCGGCTCTCCGGCACGAAGGCGATGCCGGCCCGCCGCGCCTTGGCGGTGCTGGACAGTCGCGCCGGGCGCCCGGCGACCGAGATCCGGCCGCTGTCGGATGGCAGCTTGCCGAACAGGGTGCGCGCCAGCTCGAGCTGGCCGCAGCCCATGAAGCCGTAGATGCCCAGCACCTCGCCGGCCCGCACCTCGAGCGAGATGTCGCGGTAGCGGCCGGCCAGCGACAGCCTGTCGACCGACAGCACCACCGGATGGCCGGGCTTCGGGTCGAGCCGGAACTCGCCGGTGTAGCTCTCCTCCAGCTCGTCATGGCCGGCGCCGATCATGCGGTCGATCAGCATCATCTTGTCGGTCTCGGCGGCCGGCGCGCTCATGACCCGCTGGCCGTTGCGGAACACCGTCACCGAATCGGAGATCCGCAGGATGTCGTCGAGGAAATGCGAGATGAAGACGAAGCTGCGCCCCTCGTCGCGCAGCCGCCGCAGCACGCCGAACAGCCGCTCGATCTCCGGCGGCGACAGGGCGGAGGTCGGCTCGTCCAGGATGATGATGCGGGCGCCGGAGAACAGCACGCGGGCGATCTCGATCAACTGCTGCAGCCCGATCGGAAGCGCGCCGGCCGGGGTGCGCGGGTCGAGGTCGATGCCGAGGCGGCGCAGCTGCTCCTCCGCCGCGCGCCGCATGCCGGCCCAATCGACCAGGCCGAGCCGGGTCAGCGGCTGCGCGCCAAGGAACACGTTCTCGGCGACGCTGAGGTCCGGCACGATGCTCAGCTCCTGATGCACCATGCCGACGCCGGCGGCCAGCGCGTCGCGGGCCGAGCGGAATCGGACCTCCCGCCCGTCGATCTGCATCCGGCCCTCATACCCGGAATGCACGCCGGCGATGATCTTCATCAGGGTCGACTTGCCGGCGCCGTTCTCGCCGACCAGGCCATGGATCTCGCCGGCCTTGAGCGCGAAGTCGACATCGCGAAGGGCTCGGACGCCGCCGAACGCCTTCGAGATGCCGCTGAGCTCGAGCACAAGGGTCTGGGTCATCGTCCGGGTCTGTTCAGCGTTTCCAAGCGTCCGCCCTCGTCGTCATTGCGAGGAGGCGCAGCCGACGAAGCAATCCAGGGGCCGGTTCGCTTGGCCCTGGATTGCTTCGCTGCGCTCGCAATGACGGTTCCGGAAATCCTGAAATACCTCTCCTACCGATGGGATCAGATCAGGAAGTGGTCCTGCATCCACTGCATCCCGGCCGCGTTCGCCTTGGTCACGACCGGACCGTCGGTGACCACGGATTTCGGGATGCCGCCCTCGCCGCTCTTCTCGCCGGCAGTCACGGCCGCGACCCCGGCGATCACCGCGCCGCCATGGATGCGGCAGGACGGGTTGCGCACGGTGGCGTACATGCGCCCATCCGCCACCGCCTGGATCGCCGGCGGCATGGCGTCGACGCCGCCGATCAGGATGTCGGTCCGGTTGCGGGCCTTCATCACGTTGTAGGCGGCCAGCGCCATGTCGTCATTGTGGAAGAAGGCGGCGCTGATCTTCGGGTACTTGGTCAGGTGGGTTTCCCAGATGCGCGCCGTCTTCGACACGTCCCAGTCGGCCGGGTCGGTGTTCAGCACCTCGATCTTCGGGAACTGCTTGACCACCGATTCGAAGCCGCGGGCCCGGCCCTGCGCCCCGGTGTGCCCGAGCGCGCCCTGGGTCATGATGATCGTGCCCTCGCCATTGATGGCGTTGCACAGCGCCTGGGTCACGGCCCCGCCCATGAACTCGTTGTCCGGGGCCAGGAAGGAATGGACATTGAGCTGGTCCAGCGGCGCGATCAGCGTGTCCATGTCGATCACCGGGATGCCGGCGTCGATCATCTTCTGCACCGGCTGGGTCAGGGTGCCGATGCCGAAGGCCTGGATCGCCACGAAATCCCATTTCTGGGACGCCATGTTGTCGATCGCGGCGCGCTGCTTCGGCGCCGCCAGCTCGCCGTCGAACCAGGTGATCTCGACGTTGAACAGCTTGCCCCAGTATTCCGCCGCCTGCTTGCCCTGGGCGCACCAGGTGGCCTGCAGCCCGGCGTTGGAGAAGGCCGCCTTCAGCGGCTTTTCGGACCGGCCCGCGGCTTCCGCCGCCTGGGCCGCCATCTTGAAATCCAGCCCGCCGAGCGCGGCTGCCGCGCCGGCCGTGGCCGCAGCGGCCATGATGAAATCACGCCGGCTGCGATGCTCGCGATCGCCCATGAACGTCCTCCCAAAATCGTGCTGTCGAAACGCAGTCACCCGAGGCTTCTTCCGAGCCCCGGCGAAACTCTGGCAGCGGTCGGGAGGCGACGCAACGGCTATTTGTCAGACAGTTTGCCCGCGCACCTTGCTCTGCCCGACGCGGGCGGCGAGGACGGAGAAGGCCGGCGCCGGCTCCTCGGCCGCGGCCTTGTTGGCCATGCGGAGATAGCGCAGCGGGAAGCAGATCGCCTCGACATTGGCGGCGCTGACCTCGGCCGGGCGCCGGACATCGGCAACCAGGCAGGATTCCGCCTTGGCCAGCGCCTGGTCGATCTCATCGACGCTGAGCAGTCCCTTGTCGCGCAGCGCCGTCATCAGCGCGGTCAGGGCGGCATAGACGCCTTCGAGCTGGAGGTTGGCGGTGTTCATCTGGCACTCCCGGGCTGGACGACGATATCCCGATCATAGCGCGAGATAGCGGTCCCGTATGCCCTCGGCTGTGGCGAGCTCGGCGCTGGTGCCGGTCCATGCCACCCGCCCCTTCTCGATCACCGCGTGGCGCTGGGCCAGGCGCAGCAGGGCGTCGAGGGTCTTGTCGACGATCAGGATCGACTGGCCCTCGCCCTTCAGCCGGTCGAGGCAGCTCCAGATCTCGGCCCGGATCAGCGGCGCCAGCCCTTCGGTCGCCTCGTCCAGCACCAGCAGCTTCGGGTTGGTCATCAGCGCCCGGCCGATCGCCAGCATCTGCTGCTCGCCGCCGGACAGCTGGGACCCGCGATGCCGCCGCCGCTCCGCCAGCCGCGGGAAGACGGCATAGACCCGGTCGAGCGTCCAGGGCGCGGCGCGGCGGAAACGGTCGGCGGCGGTGGCGACCAGGTTCTCCTCGACCGTCAGGGTCGGGAAGATCTGCCGCCCCTCCGGCACCAGCCCGATGCCGGCCTGGGCGACTCGGTAGGGCGGCAGGCCGGTGATGTCGGCGCCGTCGAAGCGGATGCGGCCGGCGCCCGGGCGCAGCAGGCCCAGCAGGCTGCGAATCGTCGTGGTCTTGCCCATGCCGTTGCGGCCGAGCAGCGTCGCGATCTCGCCCGCCGCCACGGTCAGGGACACGCCGAACAGCACCTGGGCGCCGCCATAGCCGGCCTCCAGCCCCTCGATCTCCAGCAGCGCGGTCACGCAGCCTCCTCGCCGAGATAGGCGGCGCGGACCCCGGGGCTGGCACGGATCTCGGCGGGCGTGCCGGTGGCGATGACGCGGCCGTAGACCAGGACCGAGATGCGGTCGGCCAGGGCGAAAACCGCGCTCATGTCGTGCTCGACCAGGATCATCGGCAGGGTGCCGGCCAGGCCGCGCAGCAGCTCGACCAGCTTGGCCGTCTCCTCGCGCCCGGTGCCGGCCATCGGCTCGTCCAGCACCAGCAGCTTCGGCTCCAGCGCCAGGGCCATGGCGAGCTCGAGCTGGCGCTTCTCGCCATGGCTCAGCGTGGCGGCCGGCACCTCGGCGCGGCTGCCGAGGCCGGTGCGCTGCAGCAGCGCCCGGGCCGCCGCGTCGATCTCAGGGTCGCGGCCGACCGGCCGGATGAAACGGAAGCTGGAGCCGCGCCGGCGCTGAACTGCCGTCGCCACGTTCTGCAGCGTGGTGAAGCCGGGCAGCAGGCGGGTGATCTGGAAGGTGCGGGCCAGGCCGCGCTGAGCCCGGCGATGCGTCGGCAGGCGGGTGATGTCCTCGCCGAGGAAGCGGATGGTGCCGGCATCGGGCACCAGGCGGCCGCAGATCTGCTGGATCAGCGTGGTCTTGCCGGCGCCGTTCGGGCCGATCAGGGCGTGGATCTCGCCGGGCCGGACGTCGAAGCCGACGCCGTCGGTGACGGTCAGGGCGCCGAAGCGCTTGCACAGGCCGTCAACGGCTAAGACCGGATCAGTCATGCCGCACCTTTCCCAGCAGCCCGCCCAGCCCGCCGCGCAGGAACAGCACCACCAGGATCAAGAGCGGCCCGAAGATCAGCCGCCAATGCTCGGTGACGCCGGACAGCAGCTCCTCGGCCAGCAGGAAGGCAGCGGCGCCAACGATGGCGCCGTGCAGGCTGCCGATGCCGCCCAGCACCACCATCACGATCAGCTCGCCCGAACGCTGCCAGGACATGTAGGCCGGGCTGACGAACTCCGCCTGGATCGCCAGCAGCGCCCCGGCCAGCCCGGCGATGGCCCCGGCGATCACGGTGGCGGCCAGGCGATAGGCGAAGGGGTCGTAGCCGAGGGCGCGCATCCGCTCCTCGTCCTCGCGGCAGCCGCGCAGCACCCGGCCGAAGCGCGACCGGGTGATGGCGCGGCACAGCGCCCAGGCGGCGACCAGCAGAAGCAGGACGATGTAGTAAAAGGCTGACCGGTCGTTCAGCCAATCAAAGCCGGCGACCAGCGGCCGGGACCACAGCGTCAGCCCGTCGTCGCCGCCATAGGCGGACAGGCTGGTCATGGTGAAATAGGCCATCTGGCCGAAGGCCAGGGTGATCATGATGTAGTGCACGCCGCGGGTCTTCAGCGACACGGCGCCGGTCAGCAGCGCGAAGGCCGCGGCGGCCAGCATCGCCGCCGGCAGCAGGACCAGCCCCTCCTCCAGCCCCGCATCCATCAGGATGCCGACGGCATAGGCGCCGAGGCCGAGGAAGGCGGCATGGCCAAAGGAGACCAGCCCGCCATAGCCGAGGATCAGGTCGAGGCTGACCGCGGCGATGGCGAAGATCATGATCCGGCCGGCCACGGTCAGCGGATAGGTGCCGCCGAGCAGCGGCGCCGCGACCGGCACCAGCGCCAGCACGGCGAAGATCAGCAGCGCCGGCCAGACCGAGCGCAGCGCGGACGGGGATGCGCCGATTTCCGCTGTGGTCATCGCGTCACTGGCCATGGGCGGGGAACAGCCCGGCCGGGCGCCAGAACAGGATCACGGCCATCAGCAGGTAGATCAGCATCGAGGCCAGCGCCGGCCCGACCTGGTTGGCGGCGGCGGGCGCCAGCACCAGGCGGAACAGGTCGGTGGCGAAGGACCGGCCGAGCGTGTCGACCAGGCCGACCAGCAGCGACGCCATGAAGGCGCCCTTGATCGAGCCGATGCCGCCGATGACGATGACGACGAAGGCGAGGATCAGGAAGTTGTCGCCCATGTTCGGCTCGACCGCGAAGATCGGCCCGGCCAGGGCGCCGGCGAAGCCCGCCAGCATGGTGCCGACGCCGAACACGATCATGAACAGCCGGCGGATGTTGACGCCCAGCGCCGAGACCATGTCGGCGTTGCTGGCCCCGGCCCGGACGCGCATGCCGACCCGGGTGCGCGCGATCAGCAGCCACAGCAGCAGGGCGACGCCGAGCCCGGCCGCCAGCACGGCGAGGCGGTAGACCGGGTACAGCAGCCCCGGCATCAGCGCGATCGACCCCGACAGCGCCTCCGGCGTCGGATAGCTCAGCGGCGACGAGCCCCAGATCGCCCGCACCGCTTCGTTGAAGAACAGGATCAGCCCGAAAGTGGCCAGCACCTGGTCGAGATGGCTGCGGCCGTAGAGGTGCCGGAAGACCAGGACTTCGAGCAGCAGGCCCAGCAGCAGCGCCGCCGCCAGCGCCAGCAGCAGGGCCAGCAGGAAATGCCCGGTCAGCCCGTAGAAGGCGACGGCGAAATAGGCGCCCAGCATGTACTGCACGCCATGCGCCAGGTTGATGAAGTCCATCACCCCGAAGACCAGCGTCAGCCCGGCCGCGATCAGGAACAGCAGCACGCCGAGCTGCAGCCCGTTCAGGGCCTGGACGACCAGGAGGGTGGTGCTCACCGGCCGGCCGTCCTTCCGCTCAATCCATCTTGCACTGGTCGGCGTAGGCGTCGCCGTAATGCGGGAAGACGGTCTCGACCCGGCTGGTGACGATCTTGCCGTCGTCGCGCTTCACCACCTCGGTCAAATAGAAGTCCTGGACCGGGAAGTTGTTCTTGTTCCAGGCGAAGTCGCCGCGGACGCTGGTCCATTCGGCGTCGCGGATGGCGGTCTTCAGCGTCTCCGCATCGGTCTTGCCGCCGGCCTGGCGGATGGCGGCGTCGATCAGCTTGGCGGCGTCGTAGCCGTTGGCGGCGTAGAGCGCCGGCGCGTAGCCGTATTCCTTCTCGAAGGCGGCGACGAAGGCCTTGTTGGCGGGGTTGTCGAGATTCGGCGCCCACTGCGCCCCGGCGAACAGGCCGAGCGCCGCGTCCTTGGTGGCCGGCAGCGTGGTCTCGTCGACGGTGAAGGCGGACAGGAACGGGATGCGGTCGGCCAGGCCGGCCTGGCGGTACTGCCGCACCAGGTTGACGCCGGAGCCGCCGGGCATGAACACGAACACGCCCTGCGGCTCGGCCGCCGCGATCTTCGCCAGCTCGGCGGAAAAATCCTGCTGGTTGACCTGGGTGTAGATCTCCTCGACCACCTCGCCCTTGTAGTGGCGCTTGAAGCCGGCCAGGGCGTCCTTGCCGGCCTGGTAGTTCGGGGCGATCAGGGCGACCTTGGCCCAGCCCTTGTCCTGGGCATATTTGCCCATGACCTCGTGGTTCTGGTCGTTCTGGTAGGAGACCGAGAAGAAGTACGGGCTGCAGCCCTTGCCGGCCAAGGGCGACGGCCCGGCATTCGGGCTGATCAGGATCTTTTCGGCGTCGGTCACCGGCTTGGCGATCGCCATCATGACGTTGGAGAAGACGACGCCGACGACGATGTCGACCTGGTCGCTCTCCAGCAGCTTGCGCACCTTGTTGACGGCGATGTCGGGCTTCAGCTCGTCATCCTCGACCACCACCTCGGTCGGCAGGCCGCCGAGCGTGCCGCCCAGCTCCTTGACCCCGAGCTGGAAGCCGTCGCGCATGTGCTGGCCCAGCGCCGCCGGCGGGCCGGAGAGCGTGGCCATGAAGCCGACCTTGAGCTTGCCCTCTTCCGCCTGCGCCGCGAGCGACACCGTCGCCATCAGCGCGGCCGCCAGCAGGATGCGTCTCGCCATGATGCTCTCCCCCGTTTTTCCCGTCGCGCCGGCTGTGGCCGCCGATCGCGCCGCCAGTCTTTCACGCGCCCCCGTCGGGCGGAAGCGATTGGATCCATCTAATCATGAAATGCTTTAAGTTTAAAACAGATTCAGGG
The DNA here is from genome assembly GCF_038440215.1 of Inquilinus sp. OTU3971. NCBI lineage: Bacteria > Pseudomonadati > Pseudomonadota > Alphaproteobacteria > Rhodospirillales > Rhodospirillaceae > Inquilinus > Inquilinus sp. OTU3971. The sequence goes on from NZ_JASATH010000021.1 coordinate 61,121, forward strand.
TTCGACCGAGAGCGCGGCGGCGAGCCGGACGAAGTCTCCGTCGTTGCCCGGCAAGCCGAAGCGCAGCAACGCCGGCCGGTCCGGGAAGGGCCGGACCAGGATGCCGGCGCGGCCGAGGCGGTCCCAGACCCTTGCCGCCTCCGGGTGCTCCACCAGCCGGAACAGATCGGTGCCGCCGCGATCGGCGAAGCCATGGGCCGTGAGCAGATCGGTGAGCCGGTCGGCAGCGGCCGACAGGCGGGCCCGCATCTCGTCCTGCCAGCCCTGGTCCGACAGGGCCGCGATGCCGATCTCGATCGCCGGTCCGGGCACCGCCCAGGGGCCGAGCAGCCGCGCCAGCCGGTCGATCTCCGCCGCCGCGCCCAGGGCGAAGCCGAGGCGGATGCCGGCCAGGCCGAAGAATTTACCGAACGATCGGAGAATCAACAGGCCGGGGCGTCCGGCCTCGGACGCGACGCTGCCCCTGGGCGTCACCTCGGCGAAGGCCTCGTCGACCACCAGCAGTCCGGCGCGCGCCGCCAGGTCGCTGGCGAGCGCCAGCAGGCGTTCGGAGCCGATGATCCGGCCGTCGGGGTTGTTCGGGTTGACCAGCACCACGACCTCGGCGGCCGCGGCCTCGTCGAGCGAGCCGACGTTGGCCACCGTGGCGCTCTCGGCGGCCCAGCAGGCGGCGTGCTCGCCATAGGTCGGGCCGAGGATCGCCACCCGGGCGCCGGGGCGCAGCCGCGGCAGCAGCTGGATCAGGATCTGGGTGCCGGGCGCGGCGACGATCGGTGCGTCCGCCGGGGCGGCGTAGCAGGCCCGCGCGGTCTCCAGCAGTGCGCGCAGCCGGTCGTGCTGCGGCAGCCGCTGCCACGCGGTGGGGTCGATCGCCGGGACCGGATAGGGCATCGGGTTGATGCCGGTGGAGAGGTCGAGCCAGCCCTTGGCGGGACGGCCCCAGCGGGCCTCGGCTGCGGCCAGATCGCCGCCATGCGGAACCATGCTCATGCCCGGTCGATCAGGTGGAAGAAGGAGCCGAAGACGGAGCCGGCGCGACGGCCGAGGCGGCCCAGCGGCGCGCCTTCCGAATCCCAGGCCTCGAACAGCGCCTCGCCCGGCCCTTCGGACAGGATCGAGGCATAGTGGAACTCGTGCCCGCGCCACAGAGTGCCGGCGGCACCGAGCGGCATCGCGGCGGCCAGCGCGGCGCGGCGATAGCCCAGATGCAGTCTGCGCTCGGCGAAGGAAGTCTCGACCGGCAGCAGCCCGGCCATGGCGTGGCGGCTCCCCTCGGCATCGGTGAGGCCGGTGCCGAGCACCATGTAGCCGCCGCATTCTCCATAGATCGCCCGGCCCTGCCCGGCCGCCGCGCGCAGCCCGTCGAGGAAGCGGCCGTTGTGTGCCAAGCGGCCGGCCTGGAGCTCGGGATAGCCACCCGGGAGGTAGACCGCATCGGCGGCCAGGTTCGGCGCCTCGTCGGCCAGCGGCGAGAACGGCAGAATCTCCGCCCCCGCCTCGCGCCAGGCCGCCAAGAGATGCGGATAGGCGAAGGCGAAGGCGGTATCGCCGGCGACGGCGATGCGCTGGC
>NZ_JASATH010000022.1:0-62410 GCF_038440215.1 Inquilinus sp. OTU3971
GTGTGGTTGTCCCGCTCGGGGCGGGGGGGGGGGCCCCCCCCCCCCCCCCCCCCCCCGCGGGAGATCTGAAAGGGAGACGCCATGATCCTGCTCCGATGCGCCCTCGCCGTCGCCGTGCTGGCCCTGGCCGCCTGTTCCGGGCCGCGGATCGTGCGCAGCGATCTCGGCATGATGTACTCGACCGGCGAGCTGTTCGCCGCCGCCGACGGCCGCGACCTGCGCACCGTGGTCCAGGGCAACCCCTTCGGCACGCCGGGCTTCGACCAGCGGGTGACCGAGATCATGACCGGAACCTATGTCGGGCCGCGCACCCGCTTCACCACCACGCCGGGGCCGACGGAGAACCGCAACTACTTCGTCTCGGTGGTGTTCAACGCCCAGCCCGAAGTCAACCCGTTCAACCTGTGCGACCGCAAGACCTGGACCACGGCGCCGGCCAAGCGGCCGATCGTGGTGCGCGCCGCCTTCTGCATCCTCGGCCGCGAACAGTCGGCGGTGGCGGGCTATCTCGACCAGGCGACCGGGCCGGACGACCCGAACTTCACCGCCCTGGTCCACGACCTCACCGTCCAGCTCTTCCCCTATGTCCTGCCGGTGCCGTTCGGCCGGCCGGACTTCCCCTAATCCGCGAGCCGCCCGAGCCAGGCGGCCAGCGCCGCGTTGACCGCCTCCGGCTGCTCCATGGTCGAGAGGTGGCCGCTGTCCTCGACCACGACCAGCTCGGCGCCGGGAATCAGCCCGGCCATCTCCTCCGACACCGGCAGCGGCGTCAGTTCGTCGTGCCGGCCGCAGACCACCACGGTGGGGCAGCCGATGCCCGGCAGGTCCGGCCGGCTGTCCGGCCGCCCCAGGATCGCGGTCTGCTGACGCAGGAAGGCGTCGCGCCCGATCCGCGCGGCCATCGCCATCACCCGCCCGGTCAGCACCGGGTCCTCGAGCCGGGCGGGGTGCAGCAGCAGCGGCAGCAGCCGCGGCGTCACCCCCTTGAACTTGCCGGTCCGGGCCAGCGCGATCAGGGCGCGCCGACGGCGGCTCTGCTCCGCCGTGTCCGGCCGGGCCGAGGTGTCGAGCAGAGCCAGCCCGGCCACCCGCCCCGGCGCCCGGCGCATGATCTCGAGCGCGACATAGCCGCCCATCGACAGCCCGGCCAGGGCGAAACGCGGCGGCGCCGCGGCCAAAGCGGCATCGGCCAGCCCGGCCACCGAGTCGGCTCCGGCGAGGCTGGCCACCGTCACCGGCCGCCCGGCCGAGAAGGCGTTCAGCTGCGCCGTCCACAGATCGGCGTCGCACAACAGGCCGGGCAGGAACAGGACCGGCAGGGTCATCGCAGGAAGGCGCTGACGGTGCGGAACTCGTCGGTCGCGGCCTCGCCCAGCCATTCGAAGCAGACCATCTCGGCGGTCACGATCTCGATGCCGCCCTGCACCAGCCGCAGTTCCGACACCGCCGTGCTGCGCGGCGCCCGCGCCGTGGTGGCGTCGATCGCGACCACCGGCCGGAAGCCGGCATCGTGCAGGTCGAAGGCGGTCTGCAGCACGCAGACATGGCTCTCCAGCCCGCAGATCACGATGGTGCGGCGGCCGATGCCTTCGAGATGGTCCAGCAGCGCCGGTTCGCCGACCGCGGAGAACCGGACCTTCGGCACCACCGGTGCATCCGGCGCCAGCGCCACCAGATCCGGCAGCGTCGGCCCCAGCCCCTTCGGATATTGCTCGGCGAACAGCACCGGCACGTCGAGCGCCACGGCGCTGCGGACCAGCGTCTCGATTCCCTTCCGCGCCGCCGCAAAATCATGCATCGCCGACACCAGCTTCTCCTGCACGTCGACCACCAGCAGGACGCCGTCATTCCGGTCGAGCAGCATTCGTCACCTCGTTCCATTCATCGCCGCGGTCGCATGACTCGCGCCGCGCTAGGGTGAGCCATGCCCGGATGTCTCGATAGTTTCAATTGACTTGACGCGGGTTTTTCCCATTTAAAGGGCCTGCGGCGGGCCGCTCGGCGCGCCCCCATTAGTAAAGATTCCTGTACGATGCTCTTTTCGGATCTTGGGCTGAAGCCCGAAATCCTGCGTGCCGTGGACGATGTCGGCTACACCACGCCGACCCCGATCCAGGCCCAGGCCATACCTTACGTGTTGATGGGCCGCGACGTTCTCGGCATCGCACAGACGGGCACCGGCAAGACCGCCGGCTTCACCCTGCCGATGCTGGAGATCCTCGCCTCCGGCCGGGCCCGGGCGCGCATGCCGCGTTCGCTGATCCTGGAGCCGACTCGTGAGCTGGCCGCCCAGGTGGCCGAGAATTTCGAGCTGTACGGCAAGTACGAGAAGCTGTCCTACGCCCTCCTGATCGGCGGCGAGAGCTTCGAGGACCAGATCAAGAAGCTCGACCGCGGCGTCGACGTGCTGATCGCCACGCCCGGCCGCATGCTCGACCTGTTCGAGCGCGGCAAGGTCCTGCTGGCCGACGTCAAGATCCTGGTGATCGACGAGGCCGACCGGATGCTCGACATGGGCTTCATCCCGGACATCGAGCGGATCGTCGGCCTGCTGCCGCCGCTGCGGCAGACCCTGTTCTTCTCTGCCACCATGCCACCGGAGATCCGGCGGCTGTCGGAGGCCTTCCTCAGCAACCCGAAGCAGATCTCGGTGGCGCCGCCGGCGACCACGGGCGAGAAGCTCGAGCAGCACATCGTCATCGTCGAGGCCGAGGACAAGCGCAAGGCGCTGCGCCACCTGCTGCGGCAGGAGGACGTCAAGAGCGCCTTCGTGTTCTGCAACCGCAAGCGCGACGTCTCGGTGGTGTTCAAGTCGCTGCAGAGCCACGGCTTCAACGCCGGGCAGATGCATGGCGACCTGGTCCAGTCGGTGCGCAACGAGACGCTCGACCGGTTCAAGCGCAGTGAGATCACCACGCTGGTGTGCAGCGACGTCGCCGCCCGCGGCATCGATGTCAGCGACATCGGCCACGTCTTCAACTTCGACGTGCCGATCCATGCCGACGACTATGTCCATCGCGTCGGCCGCACCGGCCGCGCCGGCAAGACCGGCAAGGCCTATTCGATCGCGGCACCCGAGGAAGGGCGCCTGGTCAAGGCGATCGAAAGCCTGATCAAGAAGCAGATTCCGGTGCTGGTGCTGCCCGAGATCGGTCTCGAGGGCTTCCTGTCCGAGGACGAGGTCAAGCAGCGTGGCAAGGCCCGCCGGCGCGGCGAGCGCGCCGAGGCCCCGAAGCGCGGAGGCCGCGGTCGCGACTCGGCGGCCGAGCCCCGCCGTGTCGAGGCCAAGCCGCCGCGCGCCGAGGACGTCCCGGTGCAGGCCGAGGAACGCCCGCATCGCGCTGCCCCCCAGCACGGCGAGGCCGCCCATCGCGGTGAAGATCGCCCGCGGCCGGTGTCGGACCGCCCGCGCCGGGAAGCCCCCCGCCGGGACGACCGCGGCGAGGATCGCGGCCATGACCGGCGGCGGCACCGCGAAGATCACGACGACGTGCCGGTGCTCGGCCTGGGCGATCACGTGCCGGCGTTCCTGCTGCGCCCCGTGCCGCAACGGAAGCGCAGCGCAGCCGAGGTCACCGAAACCGCCGCATAACGACCGCACTGCCGTAACCGACGTTGACTTCGCCCCTTCGCTTTCGGCACAAGGGGCGACGCCCGGCGTCGGAGCTTGGAAGCGGCAGTGAAGCGAATCAATCGGTTATCGTCTTTTCTCGGCGCCGTGTCCGTGACCGCCATGCTTACGGCGGTCGGCGCCTCGGCCCAGGAACCGAGCCCGCAGCAGACGCCGCCAGCCGCACCGGCCGCGGAGCTACCCTCGCGGCCCGACACGCCTGCCGGGCAGCAGCAGCCCCCGGTGATCAGCGCCGATGAGCTGATCTACGACCAGACCCTCGGTCTCGTCACCGCCCGCGGCAAGGTCGAGATTCACCAGAATCACCAGATCGTCCGGGCCGACCAGGTCACCTACAACCAGAAGACCCAGGTGGTCGCCGCCAGCGGCCACGTCACCATGGTGCAGCCGGGCGGCGAAGTCCTGTTCGGCGACTACGCCGAGCTGACCGACGACCTGAAGGACGGCTTCATCCAGCAGGTGTCGCTGATCCTGTCCGACAACTCGCGCATGGTCGGCAACAGCGCGGTGCGCGAGCGCGGTGAGGTCACCACCATCGACCGCGCCGTCTATTCGCCCTGCAACTTGTGCAAGGACGATCCCACGGCGCCGCCGCTGTGGCAGATCCGCGCCGTGCGGGTGACCAACGACGCGGTGTCGAAGGACATCATCTACCACGACGCCTTCATCGACCTGTTCGGCGTGCCGCTGTTCTACACGCCCTACTTCTCGATGCCCGACCCTTCGGTCGACCGGCGCCAGGGCTTCCTGTTCCCGACCTTCGGCGCGACCTCCGATGTCGGGCCGTTCTTCGGGCTGCAGTATTATTTCGACATCTCGCCGGACCAGGACGCCACGCTCGGCGCCATGATCACGCGGGATGCCGGCACGCTGTTCAGCGGCCAGTACCGCAAGCGCTTCGACAAGGGCCTCGTCACCCTCGACGGCAGCATCAACCAGAGCGGCTACGACAAGATCCTGAACGACAATTCAGGCTTCAACGGCAGCAACCTGGACTTCCGCTCGCAGCAGGTGCGCTGGCACTTCTTCGGCTCCGCCCGCTACGACTTCGACCAGAACTGGCGCTTCGGGACCGACATCCAGCGCACCTCGGACCGGACCTATCTCGACAACTTCGGCATCTCCGGCTCCGACGTGCTGCAGAGCCGGGCCTATGCCGAGGGCTTCTACGGACTGAGCTACATCTCGGTCGAGGCGCTGGACTGGCAGGACCTGCGCACCCCCGGCACCGGGATCGGCAACAAGGGTTTCTCGCCCACCGTCCTGCCATGGGCCCAGGCCAACTACGTCAGCGAGCCGAACACCCTCTTCGGCGGCCAGTGGTTCGTCAACGCCAGCGCCATCAGCCTGCTGCGCGACTATGACCCGGTGACCAGCGATCCCACCCGCGGCCTCGACACCCGCCGCCTGTCCAGCCAGGTCGGCTGGCAGCGGGATTTCTACACCGACAGCGGTATCGTGCTGAACGCGCGCACCTATCTGCGCGGCGACCTGTACCAGTCGAGTGACATGCCGGACGGGACCAAGGTGGTCGATGGCGGGCCCGACGAGGTGCTGACCCAGGACGCCAGCGCCGCCCGGATCTTCCCGGTCGCCACCCTGACCGCGCGCTACCCCTTCGTCGGCCAGATCGGCACCTACCAGCAGTTGCTGGAGCCGATCGTCAGCTTCAGCGTCGCGCCGGAAATCAGCAACGGCAACAAGATCCCGAACAACGACAGCGCCGACATCGAGTTCGACGAGATCAACCTGTTCAGCGAGAACCGCTTCCCCGGCCTCGACCGGGTCGAGGGCGGCCAGCACGTCTCCTATGGCTTCCGCTACGGCCTCTACGCGCCGGACGGCGCCTCCGCCACCTTTTTCCTGGGCCAGAGCTACCGGTTCGAGGAGGATGACGACTTCCCGGAGAGTTCCGGCCTGCGCGACAAGGTGTCGGACTATGTCGGCCGCGTCACACTGCATCCGGCGCCGTATCTGAACCTCGACTGGCGGTTCCGGCTGGACAAGGACAATTTCTACAGCCGCCGGCAATTCGTCCAGGCCAGCACCACCCCGTTGGACTGGCTGAACCTGAACGTCAACTACAGCCTGCTCGACGACAAGGGCCCGGACGACGACGGCAACATCTTCAACCAGCAGCAGCTCGGCGCCGGCGGCACCGCCAAGGTCTCCGACTACTGGTCGCTGTCGACCGGGATGACTTACGATATCCAGAACATGCGGCCGTTCACCTACAGTGTCGGCGCGCAGTACCAGGACGAGTGCTTCACCTTCGGCGTCACGGCGCAGCGCCGGTTCACCACCGCGGAGGACCAGAAGGAAGGCTATTCCTTCTTCCTGACGCTGAGCCTGAAGAATCTCGGCGAGGTGCCGCTGAAGCTGAGCGGCGAGCAGAGCCGCGCCGCGGGCAGCTGACCCGCCGGTCCGGCTAGCCCGGCCCGGCCGCCGCGAGTGTCCGGGCCTGGCAGCGCGCCACCCGGCCGACCGCGCGGTCGGCCCGGCTGACCAGTGTCGGCGGCTCCCGGCCCTCGCCCAGTGCGGCCAGCACCTCGTCTTTCAGTGCCACGGCCCGTGGGTCGCCGAAGGCCCGCCACAGCGCCTGGAACGCTTGGTGCCGCGCCGCCTCGAACGGCCGCTTCCGCCCCAGCGCGTCGCGCGCCGGATGCGGCGGGAACAGATGGGCGCAGGGCACCCAGCCGGCCGGGATCGGCGCCGTCGCAGCATGGGTCCGGCCGCTGGCCAGCAGCTTCGGCAGCACATGGGTGTGCGGCCCCTCCGGGCTCCTGCCGTCGGCCGGCGGCACCGGCTGATACACCTCGATCCGCCCGGGCCGGCCCAGGAACACGCGGTGCGGCCCGGCATGGATCACCGCGCCGATCAGCGGATTGCCGGGCTCGAACAGCGACCGGCCACATCCGGCGCGCAGCTGCGCCAGCAGCGCCGGGTCGGCGGTGCGGACGCAGATGTCGGCCTGGGCCACGCCGAGGCCGAGGTCGAACAGCACCGCGTCGCGGTCCTGCGGCCGCAGCGCCGCCCGGTCGGGGCCGAGCTCGGCGACCACGGTCCGGCCGCTCATCGTTGCCGGCCCCGCCTCCAGGCACAGCGCCACGGCATGGCTCCAGCGGTCGCCCTGCCCGGTCGCGGTCTCATAGGCCACCGGCCGCAGCCCGGCGATCCAGTCGATCCGCATCGCGCCGAGGCCGGTGACCACGGCGACGCCGGCCTCGTCGGCCTTGATCGACGCCGCCTCCTCCGGCGTGCGCATGAACTCGGCGATGGCGCCGAAGCCGCCCAGGCTCCACCCCGTCTCCGGCTCCTCGGCCTGGTCCAGGATCAGCCGCCGCACCGCCTCGGTCATGGTCGTCCCTCCCCCTGCTCCACCCCGATGCGCGACCAGGGCAGGACATAACCGACCCCGTCGCGTTCGCCGCGCTGCACCTCCACCCCATAGGCGCGGCGCAGGTGGTCGTCGGTCAGCACCGCCGCCGGCGGGCCGTCGGCCAGGATCCGGCCGCCCTGCAGCAGCACCAGCCGATCGCAGAACCGGCCGGCCAGCGCTAGGTCGTGCAGCACCACCAGCACGCCGGCGCCGGCCCGGGCGCGCGCCTGCAGCAGCTCCATGATCTGCAGCTGGTGGAACGGGTCCAGCGCCGCCACCGGCTCGTCGGCGAAAAGCATCGGCGCCTCGACCGCCAGCGCCCGGGCGAACAGCACCCGCATCCGCTCGCCGGCCGACAGGGTGCCGACCGTGCGGTGCCGCAGATGCGCCGCATCCGCCGCTTCGAGCGCCCGCGCCACCGCGGCGTGGTCCGCCGCCGACATCCCGCCGAGCGCCCGGCGATGCGGCAGGCGCCCCAGCGCCACCAGATGGTCGGCCCGCAGCGGCCATTGCACCTCGTCGCCCTGCATCAGCACCGCCAGCCCCCGGGCCAGCCGGTCGCGGCCGAGCTGCCGGGCCGCCAGCCCGTCATAGCGGACCCCGCCCGCATCCGGCGTCTGCAGCGCTGCCAGCACCCGCAGCAGCGTGGTCTTGCCGGCCCCGTTCGGCCCGATCAGCCCGACCAGTTCGCCCGGCGCCAGCGCCAGGTCGATGCCGGCGAGGACCGGCCGGCCGCCGAGCGCGAGATGAAGACCGTTGGCATCGATCCGCATCAGGCGCTCCGCCGCAGCCGCCAGATCAGGCTGAACAGGAAGGGCGCGCCGATCACCGCGGTGACCACGCCCAGCTTCAGCTCCGGCTGCACCCGCACCAGCCGCAGCCCGATATCGGCCAGCAGCAGCAGCACCGCGCCGCCCAGGCCGCTGACCAGCAGCAGCCGCCCCGGCCGATGCCCGACCAGCGGGCGCAGCAGATGCGGCACCACCAGGCCGACGAAGCCGATCGCCCCGGTCACCGCCACGGCGCTGCCGACCGCCAGCGCGGTGCCGACGATCAGCTGCAGCCGCAGCCGGCCGAGGTCGAAGCCCAGGCTGGAAGCGGTGTCCTCGCCCAGCGTCAGCGCGTCCAGCGCCCGCGCGCCGGCCAGGATCAGGGCCCAGCCGATGGCCATCGGCGGCAGCACCAGCCAGACATGGTCCAGGCTGCGGTCGGCCAGCGACCCCATCAGCCAGAACACGATCTCCAGCGCCGCATAGGGGTTCGGCGACAGGTTCAGCGCCAGCGCGGTCAGGGCGCCGGCGGCGCTGGAGATGGCGACGCCGGCCAGGATCACCGTCATCGTCCCGGCGCCGCGCCGGGCCAGGGCCAGCAGCATCAGCGTCGCCAGCACCGCCCCGGTGATGCCGCCGAGCGGCAGGGCCAGGGCGAAGCTGCCGGCGAGGCCGGTGTAGAACACCAGCACGGCGCCGAACGCCGCCACGGCCGAGACACCGATCACCCCGGGCTCGGCCAGCGGGTTGCGCAGCAGCCCCTGCATTGCGGCGCCGCCGAGGCCGAGGCTGACCCCGACCAGCAGGCCCAGCAGCGCCCGCGGCAGCCGCAGCTCCAGCAGCACCAGCGCCGGCAGTGTCTGCCGCCCGGCCAGCAGGTCGCCGGCGGCGGATGCGAGGTCCAGCGGCGCATAGCCGGTGGCGACCGATCCGGTGAGGCAGGCCAGCGCCGCCAAGGCGAGGACGGCGACCAGGAGCGTATAGGACGGCGCCGCGGCTCGGTGGTCTGTGGTCTCGGCGGTCACGGCCCCTCCTCCACCGCGCGGGCGGCGGCGGCGATCAGGGCGGCGGCGTCGGCCACCTCCGGGCCGCCGCAGGTCCACAGCCGCGCCGGCACCCGCACCAGGCGCAGATCCGGCAGAGCGGACAGGATCGAATGGTCCAGCACCGCCTCGCCCAGCGACGGCGCCCGGTTCTCCGGCTGGTTCAGGATCAGGAGCCGCACCCCGGACAGCGCCACGCGCTCCAGCGGGATCTCGCCGTAATTCTCCAGACCCTGCTCGGCGGCAAGGTTGCGAACGCCGGCCCGGCGCAGGATCTCGTCAACCAGCGACCCACGGCCGGCGGTGAAGCCGTTCGGGCGCAGCACCACCGCCAGCTGCGGCGATGCCGGTCCCCGGACCGCCGCCAGCCGCTCATCCATCGCCGCGATCATGCCCTCGCCGCGCTCTGTCTGGCCCAAAGCCGCCGCCACCTGGCGGATCTGGGCGCGGATGCCGTCCAGGTCCTGCGGCACGCCGAGCTCCAGGATCGGCATCCCCAGGCGGCGCAGCAGCGCCACCGTGCTGCGGGTGGTGAAGGCCCCGACCACGACCAGGTCCGGCTTCAGCGCCGCCACCTCCTCCGCCAGCCCGTGATTGACCGGCATCGCGGCCGCCTCTTCCGCCACCACCGAATTCTCCGGGTCGCGGGCCAGCCAGGTCACCGACTGCACATCCGCGCGGTCGGCCAGGCGCAGCACCAGCGCATCGGCGCAGAGGTTGAGCGAGACGATCCGATGCGGCCGGGCCATCGCCGGCGCAACCGCGACACCGAGGGCCAGAAGCAGCGGGAGCACGGCAAGGCGGCGCATCGCGATCAGAAGCTGACCTTCATGCCGAGAGTGCCGGCCCGCCGCAGCGAGCCATAGGTCCAGACCTCCTCATAATCCTCGTCCAGCAGGTTGTCGATCCGGCCATAGACCTGCACCCTGTCGCTGACCTGGTACGACGCCGCCAAGTTCACCAGCGTAGTGCCGTCCAGCGTCACCGGCGAGGAGTTGTAGACCTCGTCGAAGGCCAAATCCTTCTGCGACCCGTTGTAGTCGACGCCCAGATTGACGTTCGCCGCCCCCTCAAGGAACCGGTAGTTGACGTTGAGGCTGGCGAGGTTGCGCGGCCGGCGCACCAGCTCCGCCCCGGTCGCGTCCTCGGCGTCTGTGTAGGTGTAGGAGGCGCGGATGGTCAGGTCGTCGACCGGCGTCACCGACAGGCCCAGTTCCACCCCGCGCGCCGTCGCCGTGCCCGGCAGGTTGGTCGAGCCCTGCCCGCTGCCGACGATCAGGTCGCTGATCCGCTGCTCGAAATAGGTCGCGTCCAGCACCACGCGCTCACCCCAGATCTGCTGGTCGAAGCCGGCATCCCAGCCCTCCGCCCGCTCCGGCTTCAGGTCGGGGTTGCCGCGATAGGTGCTGGTGAAGCCGTACAGCTCGAACAGCGTCGGGTTCTTCACCCCAGTGCCGTAGGAGACGCGCAGCTTGGTGCCCGTGGCCTCGACCTTGTAGGCCGCGGTCAGGCGCCAGGTGGTGGTGTCGTCGAACAGGTCGTTCAGGTCGTGCCGCACGCTGCCGGTCAGGAACAGGCTGTCGAACAGGCCGAGCTGGTACTGCCCGACCAGCCCGGTGGCGCCGATCCGCCGGCTGAAGTCGGAGAAACCGCTGTCGCTGTCGGCTTGCTGCTCCTCATGGTCGACCGCGAAGGTCAGCCGATGCTCGGCCGGCAGCAAAGCCTCGCTGTCCAGCGTCAGGTTGGTCTGGTAGTCGACCCGGGTGGTCTTGCCGCGATAGCTGCTGGTGATGATGTCGTCGCCGTCGCGATAGTCGCGGCTGTCATCGGTGTAGGACAGGCCGACGATATGCTCCCACCTTCCGTCGAGCAGCTTCAGCTTGCCCTGGATGCGGCCGAGGAAGGTCGAGCCGACGACATCGTCCTTGCTGTCGATGGCGCCGACACCGCCGGCGAAGCCGTCGAGATCGGTACGGAAGCGGGTGTAGCGGCCGACCACGTCGATATCGACCAGCTCGCTCGGGTGCAGCCCGATCTTGGTGTAGATCGTGCCGTTGCGGGTGCCATCGGCCTCGCTGCCATGGCGGGCGGAGGACGCTCCGTCCGTCAGCACGCCGGCGGTGCCGATCAGGTAGTCCAGATCGTCATTGCCGCCGCTGACCGAGGCGTGGCCGCGGAGCGTGCCATAGCCGCCGCCCTCCACCGAGACGGTGCCCGCGACCGGCCCCGTGCCGCGCCGGGTGACGATGTTGACCACGCCCCCGATCGCGTCGGAGCCGTAGAGCGCGCTCTGCGGCCCGCGCAGCACCTCGATCCGCTCGATGTCGTCGGCCATCAGATGGGCAAAGTCGAACTCCGACCCCGCCGAGGGGTCGTTGACCTCGATGCCGTCGATCAGCACCAGCGTCTGGTTGCCTTCCGAGCCGCGGATACGCAGCTGGGTCAGCCCGCCGGCCGGGCCGGTGCGGTTGATGGCGACGCCGGGCACCTCGCGCAGCACGTCGGAGACCTGGCGGATTTGCCGGTCCTCCAGTTCCTGCCGGGTGATCACGGTGACGGCGCTGCCGACCTCCGCCGCCGGGGTCGGCACCCGGTTGGCGGTGACGATGATCGGTTCGAGTGTGAGGGGCGCCTCCTGGCCCTCTGCGGGCAGAGAGACGCCGGCCGCGAGCAGGACCAGGACGCAACGGGATGGAACGGACATGGAGACCTCGGGGGACACGCCTGTGGCACGTCACCGCGAACGCTGTCTCCCCGGCCCGCGCCGGTTCGGCAACCGGGCCGGTTTGGCAACCACCAGGACACCCCGCCCGGCGTGCTCGCGCGTGACCACGACTGACGGCAGGTCTCCTGGCTTGCGGGTCGTCGCCCTTCCGTCGCCTTCCCGGGACCCGAGATCCCAGTGGCATGATGACGGAGAACTCGCCGCTCACAGTTGCGGGGGCAGCCGCAGCGTTGGGCCGAGGCCCGCACTGCATTCCCTTTTGATCCCGAAGGAACCGTCGCAGCGAAGCTAGTGGGCGGCGGGCCGGGCGGTCAACAGCGCATCGAGGCCGAGCGCGGCGGCGTTGGCGCCGGAATCGGCATAGGGCGGCAGCCGGTCCTCGTCGCGCAGCTCGCTGTCGCAGATCGCCACCATCCGCGGCACCCAGCGCACGACGTGGTCGACCAGGGCCCGCACCGCAGGCACCAGGCCGCGGCGCGAGGCGAACACCGCCTGCACCTCGCCCTCCGGCACGCGCCAGTCGAACAGCACATGCTCCAGCAGCCCGACCTCGATCGCCGGCCGGCAGATATAGTCCGGCAGCAGCGCGGCGCCGAGCCCGTCGATCGCGGCCTGGCGCAAGGTGAACATGTCGTCGCTGGCCAGCCGCGGCACATGCGGCACCGATTGCGGGCTGCCCGCCGCATCCAGCAGGGTCCAGACATGGCGGCCGTCGGCATGGTGCAGGTCGAGCGTGCCGAGGCGGATCAGGTCGACCGGCTCCGCCGGGCGGCCGATCCGGTCGAGCAGCGCCGGCGCGACCACCACCACGTCGCGGGTCTGGGCCAGCACCCGGACGACGACGTCGGAGGGCTCGGTCGGCGGCTTGCGGACGCGGAAGGCCAGGTCGACGCGCTCGTCGATCACGTCGATGCGGCGGCCGGTCAGCTCCATCGAGATCCGCACCGCCGGATGGGCGGCCAGGAAGCTGTTGATCAGCGGCGCGATCATGGTCTGCGCCAGGATATGCGGGCAGGTGATGCGGACCAGCCCGCTCGGCTCCGACCGCGCCTGGGCCACCGCCTGCTCCGCCGCCTCGGCCTCGGCCAGCAGGGTCTCGCAATGGCGCAGGAAGGTCTCGCCGACGTCGGTCAGCGACAGCCGGCGGGTCGAGCGCTGCAAGAGCCGGACGCCGAGCCCCTCCTCCAGCGCCGCGATGCGCCGGCTGAGCCGCGACTTGGGCAGGCCCAGCGCCCGGCCGGCGGCGGTGAAGCCGCCCAGCTGCGCCACCTTGGCGAAGAGGCGGAGGTCGTTGAGGTCGAGCATGGCCGTCACCCGCAATTAATTGTCTCACACATAGAACGATCCATCGCGAAATTCCAGTCTACAGGCGGATTGTCTCCATCCGTAAATGCAATACCCATGTCAGTCACACCCATGGAGGGGTCCATGAAGATCCTGCAGATCGATTCCAGCCCGCTCGGCGACGCCTCGGTGTCGCGCCAGCTGACCAGGGCGACCGTCGACGCCTGGCGCGCCCGCTATCCCCAGGCCGAGCTGATGTATCGCGACCTCGTCGCCGATGCGCCGGAGCACCTGACCGCCGAGCGGCTGGCGGTGATCAAGTTCGGCAAGGACAGCGAGCTGACGCCGGCCCAAGCCGAGGAGCGGGCGCTGATCGACAGCATCGTCGGGGAGTTCCTGTCGGCCGATGTCGTGGTGATCGGCGCGCCGATGTACAATTTCGCGGTGCCGACCCAGCTGAAGGCCTGGATCGACCGGCTGGCCCAGGCCGGCCGCACCTTCCGCTACACCGAGACCGGCCCGGTCGGCCTGGCCGGCGGCCGCAAGGTGATCGTCGCCTCCTCGCGCGGCGGCATCTACACCGCCGGCCTCGAGGCGCTGGATCACCAGGAGGCTTATCTGCGCACGATCCTCGGCTTCATCGGCGTCACCGACATCGACTTCGTTCGCGCCGAAGGCCTGTCGATGGGGCCGGAGCACCGCGATCGCGCCGTGGCCGAGGCACACCAGCAGGCCAAGGCGTCGCCAGGCCTGGCCGTGGCGGGTTGACGATCAGCACCCGTAGGTTGGGTTCGCCAAGCGAACCCAACATTTACAAGGCTCCATGCGGCACGATGTCGGGTTCGCGGAGCGCGAACCCAACCTACGTCGTGCGCGGATCGCTTACCGCATCACCGGCATGGTGAATTCGGCGCCGCCCTTGATGCCGGTCGGCCAGCGCTCGGTCACCGTCTTCAGCTTGGTGTAGAAGCGCACCCCGTCCGGCCCGTACATGCCGAGGTCGCCGAAGGCCGAGCGCTTCCAGCCGCCGAAGCTGTGGAATGCCATCGGCACCGGGATCGGCACGTTAACGCCGACCATGCCGACATTGCAGTTGCTGACGAAGGTCCGCGCCGCGTCGCCGTCACGGGTGAAGATCGCGGTGCCGTTGCCGTATTCGTGCTTGTTCACGAGGTCCAGCGCGGTCGCGAAATCCGGCGTCCGCACCACCGACAGCACCGGCCCGAAGATCTCCTCCCGGTAGATCCGCATCTCCGGCCGCACCTGGTCGAACAGGCAACCGCCGACGAAGTAGCCGTTCTCGTAGCCCTGCAGCTTCAGGCCGCGGCCGTCGACCACCAGCTTGGCGCCCTCCTGGACGCCGATGTCGACATAGCCGCGCACCTTGTCGTAGTGCTGCTTCGTCACCAGCGGCCCCATCTCGGCGTCGGGGTCGGTGCCGGGGCCGATCTTCAGCGCCCGCACCTTCGGCTCCAGCTTCGCCATCAGCTTGTCGCCGACATCGCCGACCGCGACCGCCACCGAGATCGCCATGCAGCGCTCGCCGGCCGAGCCGTAGCCCGCGCCCATCAGCGCGTCGACCGCCTTGTCGAGATCGGCATCCGGCATCACCACCATGTGGTTCTTGGCGCCGCACAGCGCCTGCACCCGCTTCCCGTGCGCGGCCGCCGTGGCATAGATGTACTCGCCGATCGCGGTCGAGCCGACGAAGCTGACCGCCGCCACACCCGGATGGGTCAGCAGCGTGTCGACCGCGACCTTGTCGCCATGCACCACGTTGAGCACGCCCGGAGGGGCACCGGCCTCGATCAGCTTGGCCGCCAGCCAGTTGGCGGCGGACGGGTCCTTCTCCGACGGCTTCAGCACGAAAGTGTTGCCGCAGGCGATGGCGACCGAGAACATCCACATCGGCACCATCACCGGGAAGTTGAACGGCGTGATGCCGGCGCAGACGCCGACCGGCTGGCGGATCGAGAAGCTGTCGATCTCGCGCCCGACATTCTCGCTGAACTCACCCTTCAGCAGATGCGGGATGCCGCAGGCGAACTCCACCACCTCGAGGCCGCGCTGGATCGACCCCTTGGCGTCGGACAGCACCTTGCCGTGCTCGGCGGTGACGATCCGCGCCAGCTCCTCGATATTCTCCTCGATCAGCTGCTTGAAGCGGAACATCACGCGGGCCCGGATCACCGTCGGCGTCGCCGCCCAGCCGGGCAGCGCCTTGCGGGCGGAGTCGATGGCGGCGGCGACCTCCTCGGCCGAGGCGAAGTCGACGCGGCCCGAGACCTCGCCGGTTGCCGGGTTGCACACATCCCCGGCCCGGCCGCTGCGGCCGGGCGCGGCCTTGCCGTCGATGAAGTGATGGATCGGACCCACGCTGCGCTCCTCCAGAATTCTCTCTTGCCGACAGGCCGGACTGCCGCCCGATTTGCTGCGCCCGTCGCGACGGGCTTGGCGGCCGGGGGCCCGCTGTCGTAACTGTCGCCATGCTACGGCGGCGGCGACCGCCGGCAAAGGATTTGGATGGGGTTCATGGGTCTCGGTCTCTACGATCCGGAGAGTCGCTACCGGCGGCGCGTCTGGGGCGCGATCATCCGCGTCTTCTTCTCGATCACCGTGCTGGTGGTGGTGGCGGCCTTCGCCTATCAGATCGGAGTCGAGCGGACTCGCGGCCAGATCGCGACGCTGCAGGCCCAGGTCGGCACGCTGTCCCAGGACAAGACCGGGCTGGAGCAGGACCGGGTGCGGCTGCAGGCGGCGGCGCAGACGGCGCAGATCCAGTACCGCGAGCTGATGGCCCGATTCGAGCGCGAGGTGCCGACCGGCACCTATCGCGAGCTGGCCGACAAGGTGGCGCAGCGGCTGCAGACCGGGCTCGACCCGCAGCGCCTGGCCTTCTACATCGACCAGGCCTCGGCGCCGCGCGACTGCAAGCCGGGCGAGAGCAAGCGCTTCATCCTGCCGACCCAGAACGCGGCGGGATCCAACAGCTCGGTCGCCTTCGCCAACAACACCATCGCCGTGACCGGCCGGGGCGAGAGCGCGGTGGACGACGCCAACAAGGCGCAGTCCTGGTTCGACCCGGCCAAGAGCGTGACCGTCAACTTCCGCGGCATCGACGGCAAGCAGGCCACCGCCACCGGCGTGCTGCCGCTGTTCCAGACCATCGTGGTCGGCGACAAGGAGTATCGCTTCAGCCTGGTCGAGGGCGAGCGCAGCTTCATCCGCGTCACCAACGAGGTCTGCGCCTTTCCCTGATCCAGGAGCAGCCGCCGATGCCGCCCCTTCCGCTGCGCCGCGTGGTCATCGTCTATGAACCCGAGGCGGCGTGCCGGGCGCGGCTGGAGGCGGCCGGCTTCGAGCCCGCCGCCGCGGCGGAGGTCGCCTGCTATCTGGCCCAGGCGACGGATCTGGAAGCGATCCGGCCGGAGCTCACGGCGACGCTCGGCGAGGCCGGGCTGGAGGCCGAGTTCCTCGAGCTCGACGGGCTGATCGGCGCCCTGCCCGGCCTCGTCGCCCGGCGCAACGACACCATTCTGTGGTGCCAGACCGACGGCATCACCTATTACCGCGGCAGCGCGGTCAGCGCCCTGGCGCGGCTGGCCAGGATCGGCAGCTACGGCAGCCCGCCCCAGGCCCAGCACCTGTGCCAGGACAAGTTCAAATGCACGGCCCTGGCCGAAGCGGCCGGCCTGCCGGTGCCGCCGACCGCCCTGGCCGAGGGGCGGCGGGTGATCGCCGGCGCCGCGGTGCTGGACGGCCCGGGACCGTTCTTCGTCAAGCCGAACACGCTCGGCGCCAAGATCGGCATCTTCGCCGATTCCAGGACCGCGGACGCGGCGGCGGCCCTGGAGGTCGCGGCGCGGCTGTGGGACCGCTACCGCGACCGGGCCGTGATCCAGCCCTTCCTGCCGGGCCACGATATCCGCGTCAGTTACATGGATGTCGGCCGGCCTCTGGCGGCATCGCTGGGCATCGCCCGGCTGGGCAAGGATTCGGGCAGCGAGGCCGGCGGCGCCTTCATGACCATGCGCGACAATGCCAGCCTGTCGGGCAGCCGCGACACCGAGGGCGGCCGGACCGGCTTCGGCGAAGAGCAGCAGCGCGCCTTCATCCCGCAGCTGTCGGATCTGCGCGCCGAATCCGGTCCGGCGGCGGCCCGGATCGTCGCGGCGGCCGAAGCCCTGGTGCCCCGCCTGGCCGAGCTCTTCGGCCTGCGCGACTATTTCTCGGTCGACCTCCGCGCCGGCGAGGATGGTGGCGTCCACATCCTGGAATTCGAGACCTGCCCGGCGGTGACGATCTACGATTTCCAGACCTATCTGCGCGACGCCCACGGCCTGTCGCTGGGCGCCGCCCTCGCCCGCTCCCTGGCCCTGGCGCATCGCCGGCCGACGGAGCCGTGAGACACCGGCTTTGACCGGAGCCGCTTCTGGTCCAAGATCCGGCGGCCTCAAAGGGGGGAGCAGACGCATGACGAACGAGACCGCCGCACCGGCCAAGCCGATCTCGTCCAACGACGTGCCGTGGGAGGAATGGTCCGACATCCCGCGCTTCACCACGCGCTACCGGCACTTGACCCGCGCCGTGCTCGGCGACGACTACCATGTCGGCGTCGCCATCGAGGAGCTGGGGCCGGGCAAGCAGAGCGTGCCGGCGCACTACCACATCTTCGAGGAGGAGCATGTCTACATCCTCGAAGGCACGGTCACCGCGCGCCTCGGCGCCGACAGCTACGAGATGAAGGCCGGCGACTATGTCTGCTACCCGGCCGGGCAGAAGGCCGGGCACTGCCTGGTCAACACCGGCCATGCCGTCTGCCGCTACGTGGTGGTGGGCGAGCGCAACCCGAACGAGGTCTGCGTCTACACCGACACCAACAAGGTGCTGGTGCGGTCCCTGGGACGGCGGGTGATCCTCGACTTGGCGGCGACACGCGGCTATTGGGACGGCGAGGACACCGGCCTGCCGGACGGCGTCGCCCCGCCCGCCGATGCCGTGGCGCCCGAGCCGCCCGCCACGCCGAAGGGGCCGATCTCCTCGCATCAGCTGACATGGCGCGATGAAGGCCTGCGTGGAAGTACGCGGTTCGGCGGTCGCTCGAAGCATCTCACCGAGGCTGCCGTCGGACCGAACTATCACGTCGGCATGCTGATCGAAGCGCCGGCGCCGGGAATGCGCCTGTGCCCGACCCACTACCACATGCTGGAGGAGGAGCATGCGCTGATCCTCGAGGGCCAGGTGACTCTGATCCTCGGCGATGAACGATACGAGCTGACAGCGGGCGATTATGTCTGCTTCCCCGCCGGCCGGAAGGTCGGTCACTCCTTCCTGAACAGCGGCCCAGGCCCCTGCAGCTATCTGATGATCGGCGAGCACAACCCGAACGAGGTCTGCGTCTACCCGGATTCGAACAAGATGGCGGTCGGCGCCCTGCGCACGCGGGACGACATCTTCGACATGTCGGGGCTGCGGCGGTATTGGGACGGCGAGGAGACGCCCGGCTAATCCGTCTGTCCCGGCCAGAATGCCGATGTGACTTGACCGCTGCGACGGGGGCCGCCGGGTCCGGCAAGCCGCCCCCAACAGCGCTTCCCCACCCACCCATCGTCCTGCTCTCGCGCCGCCCCTGATGGCAGGCGGTGTGGCCCGCCGGCAACAGATCGTCGTCACAACGAAGTATACATTTTTGTATGTATGTTACCTTTTTGCGCCAGCTTAGGGTCCCTTTGTCTCAGGCACCCGAGCAAGCGGCCACCCAGCCCCATCGCGTGTGCCTTCGACGCCACAGAGCCCGGCCGTCAGGCGGGCGTCTCGAGTGAACCGCCCCGCGTCGGTGCGGGTAGAGGGAGGCAGAATGAAGCAGGTATTGCTGGGGGGCACGGCGCTGGCCGCTGCCGCGTTGATCGGAGCGATGCCGGCGTCGGCGGCCGATGCGAATGTGACGTCCGGTCTGCAGTTGAAGATCACCGGGTTCATCGCGGCGCAGTCGGCGCTGGTGCTCTCCGACACCGACCACTCGCAGTTCGACCGCGACTACGACTTCCAGACCAATGCGCGGATGCAGTTCGACGTCAAGAACGTCACTGACTCCGGGCTCGAATATGGCGGCCGCATCCGCTTCGACTCGGTCAACCGGCGGGACGGCGTCCAGGTCGACCGCACCTACGTCTATGTGAAGGGAGACTTCGGCACCATCACCTTCGGCGACGGGCCGACCGTCGCCGACGACTTCGGCTATGTCTACGCCCATGACGAACTGGCCGGTGCCGTGGGTGCCGGCGGCATGGATTTCGGCGACCTGCTGGATGGCGATTTCCCGCTGGGTGGCGGCAACTTCTACTCGATCGATGCCACCTATCTCGGCGGTCTGACGAACGACGACACCCGCATCAAATACACCTCGCCGACGATCAATGGCTTCAGCTTCGGCGCCGACTTCACCCCGGTCGTGGGCGGGTCGACCCATGCCGGCCCCGGCGGCCGCAACGACCTGATCAATGACAGCAGCACGCTGTACGAGAACGTCGTCACCGGCGGCCTGGGCTGGGACGGCGACATCGGCGGCGATGTCGATCTGCGCGTCGCCGCCACGGCCGCCTACGGCAACGGCGTCACCACCGACAACAATCCGGAGCATCACGACCTCGAGGCCTACACCCTCGGCGGCCGGGTCAAGTCGGGCGGTATCGCCGCCAGCGTGAACTGGACCCACTACTCCAGCCTGTACCTGACCAGCAAGTCGGTGGACACGGTCATCGGCGACCTGAGCTACCAGTGGGGTCCGTTCCTGACCTCGGTGTCCTATGCCTATACCTGGGCCGGCAGCAACAACGGCCTGGAGCAACCCGACACCGGCGCAACGGACCTGCAGGACAACCACATCGCCGGCGTGAACCTGACCTACACGCTCGCACCGGGGCTGAACACCTATGCGGAAGTCATCTACGAGAAGCAGAACTTCCGCGAGGGCAAGGATTTCGAGAACGCCAACCTGCTGACCGGCATCAACCTGGCCTTTTGAGGTCTCAGGTCGACCCGTCTCGGCGGTTTGCCTGAGAAACCGGACGCGACAGACCGCTCCTAACGGCCACTGTCTTGTTCCCTCCTAGACTGAAGATCGCGTCCGGTGGTTGGGGATGCGCGGCGCTGCCGGCCGCGCATCCCCTATTTCTGTCAAGGCGCCGCGGGGTTCTTGCCGACCACCTTCTGCAGCTCGCGGTCGACCTGGACCTTGACGTCCTGCTCGACCCGCACGTTGAGGTTGATCTCGATCGGCTTGTCCGGCGCCTCGACCCGGATCACCGGCGAGCAGGCGCCGAGCAGCGCGGCGAGGCACAGGCCGGCGGCGCGGCTTCGGTCGGTCATCGGGCCCCTTCCCTTCAGCATCGCGGTTCGGTCCGGCGCCTCAGCCGCTCCACGTAATAGTCCCGGATGCGGTCGCCGATCCGCGCCAGCGCCAGGCTGCGCCGGGCGATGACGTAGAGCTCGCCCGACAGGTTGACGTTGAGCGCGATCGGAACGCCGCCATAGAGGTCGGGGTTGGAGCCGCGCACCGCCAGCTTCACATTGGCCTCGCCGTCGCTGCGGCCGTCCAGCGTCGCCCGCAACGACTGGTACTGGAAATTGCGCAGCGCCGTCATCAGCGTGTCCATGCCCGGTTCGGCGGCGGCCGCCGCCTTGATCTCGTCCGGCATCGTCGCGCCGCCATATCGGATCTCGCCCGGGCCGCGCGTCGCCAGCACGCCGTTCTCGACCACGATCGTGTCGCGGTCGAGGCGGAACGGGATGGTGCCGTCGACGATGCCGGTGGCCCGCACGTCGTCCAGCCCGGCCGCGGCCACCGCGCGGGCCAGGTCGAGCCCCTCGATCTTCAGCACCGAGGGCCGGCGCCGGCCGGAGCCGCCCTCGACGCTGATCTTCGCCCCGGTCCAGTCCAGCGCCAGCCGCCGCAGGTCGACGCCGCCGGCCTGGCTCCAGCCGAAGCGGGCGTCGACATCGGTCAAGGGCGGCATCTCACCATCCAGCAGGAACCGGCCGATCCGGACCCGCTGCCCGGCGGGCAGCCGCAGCGGCGAGAACCGGTCGAGCCGCAACTGGGCCGTCGCGCCCTCGGCCCGGCCCCAGGGCGTGCGGAAGGCGGCGTTGCGCAGCCGCAGATCCAGCGCCGTCTCCGCGGCACTGCCCCAGGCGATCCGGCCGCTGCCCTCCATCCGGGCGTCGACGCAGGCCAGCGGCAGCCCGGCCAGGGCCGGCACCACATCCTTCGGCTGCAGTCCGCGCCGGCGGAACCGCACCGGGTCGAGCACCAGGTCGAGGCCGCCGTCGCCGGTCGTGAGGTCATGCGTGCCGATGCCGGCGGCGCGGGCGCGGCCCTCCGGGTCGGTCAGCTCGGCCTCGAGCGACAGCGTGTCGGTGGCGGCGTCGAGCCGGCTGCGCAGCGCCGCCTTCATCGGCATCACCGGGTTGCCCTCGATCGCCAGCCGCGCGGCGGTGAGGCTGGCGTCGAACGGAACCGAGGCGCCGGGGACGACCGCGACGTCGGCATCGACGTCCTCCACGGTCAGCCCCGCCCCCGGCAGCGCCAACTCGCCGTCGGCCGCGGTCAGGCGGTAGCTGCCCTCCGGCTGCGCCGCCGGGGCGATGGCCAGGACCGGCGTGGTCGCGGTCAGCCGGGTCGCGCCCGCGCCGGCGCCGATCGACAGGTCCAGCGCCAGGGCCGGCACGGCGGCACGCACCAGCGGCGGCAGGTCGCTGTCGAGGTCGGTCTCCAGCAGCGGCCGGCCCTCGGCATCCGGGCACAGCTGCGCCACCGCCGGCTGGGTCAGGCGCAGCCGCGGCGTGAAATCCTGCGCCGGCACGGTCAGCGACAGGCATTCGCCATGCACCGGCCGCACCGTCAGATGCTGGCCGACGGCGTCGACCCGGACCGTGCCCTCGGCCGTGGCGTTGCCGCCCGCCTTGCCCGGCAGGCCGATCGCCGAGCTGCCCGACAGCGTCACCGTCCAGCCGCCATCGGTGGTCTCGCCCGACGCCGTCATCGGGCCGGGGTCGATGGTCAGGCCGATCGCCTCGAAGGGGTCGAGGTCCAGCACCGCCTTCGGCACCCGCACCTTGGCCTGGCCGGCATCGTTCAGCCCGAGCTCGGCGTCGATCGAGCCGGCGACGTCGTAGCCGGCGACATTGCCTTTGGTGGCACCGGCCAGCCGGGTCCACCAGGTGTCGGCCTCGCGGCTGAACTCCAGGCGCTGCGGCCCGCCGTCGCCCGGCAGCCAGTCGAGATCGACCGCGAGCCTGCCGGAGGCGAAGCGGCCCGCCACCTTCCACGGCCGGCTGCCGGCCAGGGTCAGCGTGCCGCCGGACAGGTCGATGGTGGCGCTGAGCTGCCCGGTCTGCAGCGCCACGCCGCTGCCGGCCTGGACGCCGTCGGTCGAGACCCGGATGAAGCCGTCGGCCAGCAGCTGCGGCAGCTCGTCGAGGCTGGGCAGGCCGGGCGTGCGCAGCGTCAGCCAGGCGTTGATGTTGGCCTTGCCGGTCACTCCGCCCTCGAAGCCCAGGGCCGGCACCACCGCCGCCAGATCGTTGGCGGCGAGCTGCACCGCCAGGTCGGTGCCGTCGCCCTGCTTCGCGCCCTGCAGCTGCAGGCCGAAGGTGCCCTCGCCGGTGCCGATCTTGGCGCCGACGATCAGCTGCTGCAGCCGCTGCAGCGTGCCGTTGCCCTGCACGCCGAAATCGCGGAACCGCGCCGTGCCGCGCACGACCTCGGCGACCGTCAGCGCGCCCTGGATCTCGCCGCTGGCGTCGCGTTCGCCGCCATAGGCGATCCAGCCGGTGACCCCGTTCAGCGACAGCTGGTCCGACCGGAAGCTGGCCCGCTCCAGCTGCACGCCGCCATAGATCTGGCCCTCGGGGGTGTTGGTCAGGTCGAACTTGGCCTGGGCCGCGGCGCCGGCACCGGCCGGGCGCAGCCGGCCGCTCCACACCAGCCGGCCCAGCTCGTTGACCGCGCCCTCGGCCTCGACCGGGGTGCGGATCCGGCCCCAGGGGGTGTCGATCACGATCGTGCTGTCGCTGACCGAGATGGTCCGGAACGGAATCTGGGTCAGCCCCCCTCCTCCGCCGCTACCGCCCTCCAGCACCTCCATCCTCGGCAGGTCCAGCGAGCCGGAGCGGTCGATGCCGAGACGGATTGAGACGCCGGACAGCGCGATCGAGGTCAGATGGCCGTCGCGGATCAGGGTCCAGGGGTTGAAGCCGAGCGAGATGCGGTCGATCGTAATCCGCCCGTCCGCCACGGCGATGCCGCCGATCTCGGCCGAGCCGAGATCGACGCTGGACACGGTCAGCCGCTCGACCGGCACGCCCTCGGCCCTGAGGCGGGCGATCGCCTCCGCCTCGACCCAGCCGGGCAGCAGCCCGCGCGCCGCGATCGCGAGCCCGGCCAGGGTCGCGAGCAGGGCGGAGAGGCCGATGGTCCAGCGGCGACGGGGAAGGAAGCGCGCCATCCTGCCAGTCTAGCCGAGCCGGCGTGGCAAAACAGTGCGCGCGTTGGGGATTGCCGGGACGAACCGCCTACGGCCGCAACTCTTTCAGCATGTAGCTGGTGTCCTCCAGCACGCCGGCCGGGGAACAGGCATGGCCGGGGACGATGCCGAACAGGCGGAAGCCGAGGCTCTCATACAGCGCCTCGCCGCTGTCGCCGCGCCTGGTGTCGAGCAGCAGCAGGGTGCGGCCGTGCCGGCGCGCCAGATCCTCGGCCGCCAGCATCAGCGCCCGGGCGATGCCGCGACGCCGCGCGGCCGGATGCACCAGCAGCTTGGCGATCTCGGCCCGGTGGCGGCCATTGGCCGGCATGCCGAGCACCAGTTGCACCGTGCCGACCGTGCGCCCGTCCAGCCGGGCCACGATCAGCCGCCGGGCGCCGCTGCGGAAGGCGGGCTCCAGCCCCAGCCAGAACGCCCGCGCCGCCGCGACCGTGAAGGGCAGGACGAAGCCGACGCTGGCGCCATCCAGCACGCAGCCATGCAGCACTTCGGCGAGGTCGTCGAGATGCGCGGCAAGGTCGTCGGGGGCGACCTCCGCCAGGGTGACCGGGGACACGGCGGTGTCGGGCATGGCGGCGCTCACGGCTTGCACAGGGCGATGACGTAATGGGCCGGCTGCGGGCCGGGGCAATGGAAGCGGGTCGGCCCGAACAGGCGGTAGCGCAGGCAGTCCCCCGGGCCGAGCCGGTGCACCAAATCGTCGACCAGCAGTTCCAGCGTCCCGTCCAGCATCCAGACATGCTGTTCGATGCCATGGATCGGCGGGGTGTCGTAGCTGACCACGGCGCCGGCCGGCAGCACGCCCTCGACCAGCTCGCCGCGAAAGCCGGTGGCGGGCGGCGAGACGCTGCGGCGGCGGAAGCCGCTGTCCGGATCGGTCCAGCCCGGCTGGTCCGCCCGGCGCAGCAGCTGCGGCGGGTCGGTTTCGACCTCGGCGATCAGGCCAGACATGGTGCGGCCATAGGCGGTGCAGAGCCGGCCGAGCAGCGAGGCGGTCGGGCTGGTCTCGCCGCGCTCCAGCCGCGACAGCGTCGCCCGGCTGATGCCGCTGCGCTCGGCCAGGGCATCCAGCGACCACCCCTGCTCCGCCCGCAGTGCCGCCAGGCGCGCGGCCAGCCGGGCATCCACCGGCTCCAATTCGTTGGCGAGATCATTTCTCATGATCGGGAAACTATCCCGATAATGAGAAATCGGCAAGGGCCGTTACGGCATTGGCGGCGGAGCGAAGCGCGGATCGCGCGGGGCGTCGCCCGGGAACGGCCGGGGCGAGCTGGCGATGACCTCGTTGTCCGGGTCGTCCAGGGAGAACAGCGCCACGCCGATGACCCCGATGTTGCGCGGGTCGCCCTGCGGCGTGTTGGCGGCATAGGCGTCGTCCGGCGCCGAGAAGCGGAAGGCCGCAACCTCGTCCTCGCTCTTGCGGAAGCCCTCGATCACCAGCCGCTCGCCCGGGCGCACCACATAGCCGCGGTTGGCGATGGTGCCGGGACGGCCGTTCAGCACGTCGAGCCCGTCCACGGTGGCCACCACCTCGACCGTCCGGCGGCCGCGGTTGCTGAAGGCCAGCCGGTAGAGATCGCCGGACCGGCCCTGGAGGCGAAGGTCGCCGCCGCCGGTCGGCGTCAGCCGCAGCGGCGTGCCCCTGGCATTGAGCACTGAGAATTCGACGTCACCATCTGAGACCGGCAGGCTGCGGATCGTGCTGACCGGCCCCATCGCCGCGCTGCGGCGGCCGTCATAGCGGATCGTCACCTGCGCCTCCGGCCGGTCCGGCCAGAAGCGGGTCAGGCTGACGAAGCGGATCGGCGACCGGATCTCCTCGCCCCAGCGCGTGCCCAGCCGCTCTTGCTCCGCGACCGGCGGCCGGACGGGTTCGCTCCGTCGATGCGGCGGGACCGTCGCCGCACCCTGGCTTCCCGACGGCACGAGCCCATCGGCGGCTTCGGGCGCAGTGAGGCGCGACACCGACTCCTGATGGAGCGTCACCTCCTGCACCGCCGGCCGCGACGACACGCAGGCGGCCAGGGCCAGCATCAGCCCGGCCAGCAGGATCTTCGATAAAGCGCGCATGAGCTCTCCCCCGAGACATCCAGCGCCGCATCATCGGTCCCGCTCTGCGGCGAAGCCGTGGCCAAGCGGCGGTGAATCGAAGGCCGAGCAATCCCGGTACAATGGCGGGCCGGCGCCCCTGCTACGGATCGGGCCTGCCCCGCCCCAGACGGAGTCGACCATGCCGCTACGCCGCGCCCTGCCCCTGATCGCCCTCCTCGCCTCCCCCGCCGCCATGGCCGCGGATACGCCACCCGACTGCCGCGCGCCGACCGCGATGAACGACGGCTGGGCCGTCGCCGCCCCGGCCGATGAAGGCTTCGACCCGGCGACGCTCTGCGCCGTCGGCCCGGCACTCGACCGCCCTGAGACGAACGCCCATGCCGTGCTGGTCGTGCGGCATGGCAGGCTGGTCTATGAGCGCTACTTCGCCGGCGAGGACCAGCGCTGGGGTCAGCCACTGGGGAACATCCCGCACGATGCGGAAACCAGGCACGACCTGCGCTCGATCACCAAGAGCGTGACCTCGCTGCTGGTCGGCATCGCCGTCGACTATGGCTGGATCAAGGACATCGACGCGGCGGTGCTGTCGCTGCTGCCGCAATACGCCGATCTGCGCTCGTCGGAGACCGACCGCATCACCCTGCGCCATCTGCTGACCATGTCCAGCGGGCTGGCCTGGAGCGAGGACCTGCCCTACAGCGACCCGCGCAACAGCGAGCGGCTGATGTCGGACGCGCCGGACCCGTACCGCTATGTGCTGGAGCAGCCCTTCGCCGCAACGCCGGGCGAGCGCTGGAACTACACCGGCGGGTCGACCGCCCTGCTGTCGGCCGTGCTGAAGCAGGTGTCCGGCCGGCCGCTCGACGTGCTGGCGCAGGAGGTGCTGTTCGCGCCGCTCGGCATCACCGATGTCGAATGGGTGCGCTACCCGAATGGCGACCCGGTCGCCGCCTCCGGCCTGCGGCTGCGGCCGCGCGACATCGCCAAGCTCGGCCGGCTGGTGCTCGACCGCGGCGCCTGGCAGGGCAAACAGATCATCTCTGCCGGATGGATCGATCAGTCCACGGTATCGCAGATCGCGGTCGAGGACCAAGCCGCCTACGGCTTCCAATGGTGGCTCGGCCGCTCGCTGGTCGACGGCCGGGAGATCCGCTGGGCCGCCGGAATCGGCTGGGGCGGCCAGCGGCTGTTCCTGGTGCCCGAGCAGGATCTGCTGGTGGTGGTCACCGCCGGCCTCTACGACCGGCCCGACCTGCAGGACCAGCTCGGCCGGACCGTGCTGGACCGCTTCGTCCTGCCGGCCCTGGCGCAACCCTAACTAGGGCGCTTCCTGCGAGCGGTAGAAGGCGGCCGCGTCGGTGGTGAAGGCGGCGCGGGCGGCGGCGTCGAAATAGAACATGTGCCCGCCCTTGTAGAGCCGGAGCGCCACGCGCCCCTCGCGTCCCAGCGGCGGCAGATGGCCGATCACGTAGCGGCTGACCGAATAGGGCGTGACGATGTCGCTGCGGCCATGAGCGACCAGCATGTCGAGATCGGGGTTGAGCGCCAACAGTTCCCGTAGATCCCGCTCGATGGTGGCCTGGACGATGCTGCGGGCCTCCCACCTCCACTTCCGGGCGATCTCGCGGTCGAGCAGGTTGAAGGTCAGCACGGTCCTGAAGTCGAGCTCGTCATGGGCGAGGCCGACGAACAGCCCGCCAAGGGCCTGGGTATAGCCATCGAGCACCGGGTCGGGAGCCTCGTCCGCTGGGGATTCGGGGAACGGATCGGGGGCGAGGAATGCGGCGTCGTAAGGGCTGGCGACCCCTGCCCTGTCGCGCTCGAGATAGGCGTCGCCGATGAAGCCGCGCGACCGGGCGACCACATCGGGCGGCAGCCCGGTGAGACCGGCCACGCGGGCATAGAAGGCGTCGGCCGCATCGCCCTCGGGCGGCCGTCCGGCGAGGGTCGTCAGGTAGTCGGTCAGGGCGAAGCGCTCGGCCGCGGCCAGGGCTTCGGGCGTGAAGGCGTCGCGGCGGTCGAGCTCGGCGGCGGCGAGCGAGGGCAATCGCAGCGCGGCCACCAGCGCGAAGCGGTCGGCGCCGAACTGCAGGCGGCCCTCCACGAAGGGCGAGACCATGATGACGCCGTTGACCAGGACGCCCTGCTCCCGTTGCAGGGCGCGCGCCACCTTCACGCTGCGGTAGCCGCCATAGCTTTCGCCCAGGATGAATTTCGGCGAGCCGCTGCGCCGGTTCTGCGCCAGATAGAGCGCAATGATCTTGGCCAGCGATTGGGTATCGGCGCGCTCGCTCCAGAAGTCCTCCGACTTGTCGGCCCAGACCGTGCGGCTCCACCCGGTTCCCACCGGGTCGATGAAGACCAGGTCGGTGAAGGCCAGCCAGGTATCGGGATTGTCCTGCAGGCGGGCGTTGGCGGGATCCCGTGTGAAGTCGGAGGTGACCGCACGGGGCCCCGCCAGGCCGAGCTGCAGATAGGCCGAGGCCGCGCCGGGTCCGCCATTGAACGCGAAGGTGACCGGACGGGCCTGGGCGGCAGCATCGTCGAGGGCATAGGCGGTGTAGAAGACCGCGGCCGAGCGCTCTCCATTCCGGTCGAACAGGGGAATGGTCCCGGCGGTGGCGGTGTAGGCCAGCATCCGGCCGCCGAGCGTCAGTGTGTGATGGGTCACGGAATCGGCCGGCAGCAGCGCCAGCACTCCGCCCGCGGGGGCGGCGCGGCCGGTCCCGTCCGGCTGCTGCGCCGGGGCCGCTGCAGCCAGCGACAGGACCAGCAGGCCGGCAAGGAACGAGCAAATCGGACTCCGGCGCAGCATCATCATCCCGTCCGGCCAAGCATTCATCCTACTTTACCACTCCAAATATCCCGATGAAATTCCGCATAATCCGTGTTATAAATACATGAGCAAGCGGAACAAAGATAATCGGAAGCTTCTTATTCTCTGCAATTGCGATTGTGCAGATCCGATGTCCGCACGTTTCCTGCTTGCCGCCGCCCTGTCGCTCCTGATCTCGGGATGTGATCGGGCGCCATCCCCAAGCTCTGCGATGCCCGGAGCGGTGTCCGGCGGAACGGCCGATATCGGCGGCGAGGTCAGCCGCCTGCAGGCAGCGCTGGCGCGGGATGTGCCCGGCCGGATCACGGATGAGCCCGACGGCGAGCAGCGCTGGGCGACCCTGGCGCAGGCCGAGATCAAGGCCCGCGGCCACGCCATTCGGCGCCCGCAGCTGGTGGTGGTGGTCGATCGCAATCCCGCCGTTCAGGAGATGCGCATCCTGGTGGCGCAACCTTCCGGCGGCTGGCTGAGCCTCGGCGGCGCCAAGATCTCGACCGGCCAGGAAGGCCGGAACGGCTATTTCATCACGCCGACCGGTGTGTTCCTGCACACGGATGAGATTCTCGACTGGCGCGCGGAAGGCACCTTCAACGCGAACGGGATCCGCGGCCTCGGCCTCGCGGGCATGCGGGTGTGGGATTTCGGCTGGCAGACCGCCGAGCGGGGCTGGGAGGCGGAAGGCCGGGAATCGACCATCCGGCTGCTGCTGCACGCCACCGATCCGGACGTCCTGGAACAGCGCCTCGGCCGGCCGGCGTCGAAGGGATGCATCCGCGTCCCGGGCCCGATGAATATCTTCCTCGACCGCAACGGCATCCTCGATGTCGACTACGAGGCGGCGGCGAAGGTCGACCCCCGCTACGACGCGGTGCTGCGCCCCGACCGCACCCCGACGCCGCTGGCCGGGAACATGCTGGTGATCGTGGATTCGGGCTCCGGGGCCACGGCGCAGGCCCCGTAGGCCGCCTACTCGGTCTGCACCCCGCGCTCGCGCAGCATCGTCACCAGGGCGTCGCGCTGCGGCAGGTAATCGTCGCGCAGCAGCCCTAGCAGATGGGCGTCGAGGAACTGGCCGCCCTTGCGGACATGCTGGCGCAGCAGCCCCTCCTCCTGGAAGCCGAAGCGCCGGTGCATCCGCACCACGCCCGGATTGCTGGTCAGCACCTCGCAGCACAGCTTGTTCAGCTTCAGCTCGAGGAAGACGTAATCCAGCACCTTGAGCTCGACCCAGCTGCCGATGCCCTTGCCGCGCAGGTCGCTGGCGCCGAGGTAGAAGGCCCAGGAGCACTTGCTGTTCTGCTGGTCGATGTCGACCAGGTTGGCGAGGCCGATCGGCTCGTCGTCGTCGAGGATGATCCAGTAGACCCGGCGCGGATCGGCGAGGACGCGGGCGAACCAGGCATCGTGCTCCGGCCGCGTGATCTCATGGTCGGTGTACTGGTGGACCGCGACATGCGGCAGGTTCCGCCAGGTGAACAGCCGGTCGGAATCCCCCGGCTCCACCCGCCTCAGGCTCAGCATTCCCGTGGTCCCCCGATCGTCGCCTTCCGTGCTGTGATAGGCCGGGCCACTCGCCGCTGCCAGGGCTGCGGCGAGTGATCGGACCGGCCGACGCAGCCTACGCCGCCAAAGCCCGCCGGCGCTCCTCCACCACCTGCTCGGCGATGCGGCCCATCAGCTCCTGCAGATGGTCGAAGCGGGCGGTGAAGCTGCCGACGCCGAGCGTGACCGAGCGCAGCTCGACCGCCAGCCCGTGCATCTCGGCCTCCGGCAGCTGGCAGTCGATCAGGTCCCAGCCGGTCCAGCCCTCGCGCGCGGTCATGCCAAGGATCTGGCCGCGCCGGCTGGAGACGATGGCGTGCACCTTGGCGGTGTATTCCGCCGGCACCGCGATCGTCACCGCCTGGATCGGCTCCAGCAGCACCGGGTCGCAATTCGCCAGCCCCTCGGCCATCGCCATCTGCGCCACGGTGCGGAAGGCCTGGTCGGAGCTGTCGACCGAATGGTGCTGGCCGTCGGTCAGGGCCACTGCGAGGTCGACCACCGGGAAGCCCAGCGGGCCGCGGGCCATGGCCTCGCGCGACCCCGCCTCCACCGCCGGAATGTAGTTCTTCGGCACGGCGCCGCCGACCACCTTGTTCTCGAACACGAAGCCGCTGCCGCGCGGCATCGGCCGGATCTCGACCTGGATGTCGGCGAACTGGCCATGGCCGCCGGTCTGCCGCTTGAAGCGGGAATGCTGCTTGGTCGGCCGCCGGATCGTCTCGCGATAGGCGGTGCGGGTCGGCACCGTGGTCACCGCGACGTTGAACCGACTCTTCAGCCGCTCGACCGCGATCTGCAGCTGGATGTCGCCCTGCCCGGCCAGGGTCAGCTCGCCGGTCGCCTCGACATGATGCACCGACAGCGCCGTATCCTCCTCGCACAGCTTGGCCAGCGAGGTGGTCAGCTTGACGTCGTCCTTGCGGTCCGACAGCGACAGCGCCACGGCGTGCACCGGCTCCGCCGGCTTCGGCCAGTTCCAGGTCGCCTCGGCGGTGCCGTCGGCGCGCAGCGTCTGGCCGGTCGCGAGGTCGTCGAGCCGGGCGATGCCGACGATCTCGCCGGGGCTGGCCTCGGCCAGCTTCTGGCTCTCGCCGCCCTTCAGCCGGTACAGGCCGGAGATACGGCGGCTGCCGAGATTGCTGTTGTCGGCCAGCCGGCCGCTCCACAGCCGCGCCAGGCTGAGCTTGCCGGTATGCGGCTGGTGATGGGTCTTGAACACGGTGGCGGCGAAGCCGCCATGGGCGTCGTAGCCGAGCCGGGTCGCCGCCGCCTCATGCGACGGTGCCTCGTGGCGCAGCGCCTTCCACAGCCGGGTAACGCCGTTGCCGTGCTCGGCCGAGCCGAAGAACACCGGCACGATCAGGTCCTGCTGCAGGTCGCGGGTGAGCTGGGTGTAGATCTCCTTCGGCGCCGGGATCTTGTCCTCGAGCAGCTGCTCCAGCAGCGCGTCGTCGAAATCGGCCAGGGATTCGAGCAGGGTCTGGCGCGCCTCGTCCTGGCGCGGCTTGATGTCGCCGGGCGCCTCGATCAGGTCGGAGGACTGGTTCTCGCGCCATTTGTAGGCACGGCCGCTGACCAGGTCGACATAGCCGGAGACGCTGTCGCCGTCGCGGATCGGAACCTCGCGCAGCAGCAGCGGCCGGGCCGAGACCTGCTGCAGGGCGGCCAGCAGGTCGCGCATGCGGATGCCGGACCGGTCCATCTTGTTGATGAACAGGACGTGCGGGATCTCGTGCTCGTCGAGGAAGCGCAGCAGCGGCGCCAGGATCACGGCGCGATCCGGGTCGGCCTCGGCCACCACCACGGCGATGTCGGTGACCATCAGCGCGGCCAGCGCGTCCTGCGCCAGCTCGACCGAGCCGGAGCAGTCGATCAGGGTCCAGTCCTCGTCGAGATAGCGGCAGGAGGCCAGGTTCGGCTCGATCGTCATCTGCCGGGCACGGGCTTCGGGCGAGGCGTCGCCCACGGTGTTGCCCTGGGCCACGCTGCCCTTGCGCGGGATCGCGCCGGCGCTGTGCAGCAGCGCCTCCATCAGCGTGGTCTTGCCGCTCGAATACGGCCCGACCAGGGCCACGCTACGGAATCTGGGGGCAGGGCGTTCCTGCGGCATGCGCATCCTCCCTTCTGCACGGGCCCGCCGTGCCGACCGGGACGATTGCCCGATCACGCGGGCCCCTTTGGAGGATCAGCATGACACTTCCACGACGATCGGCCCAGCCCCGATCTGACGGACCGGTTGGAGGACCGGCCGGCATGGAATAGTCTCGTTCCACACCATGGATGCGGCCCGAAGATGAAGCACGCCGGCCTTGCGGCTCTCGACACCCTGGGCGAGCTCATCGCGGCCCTGCGCACCCTGCCCGGCCTCAGGGAGCCGCGCCCGGGCGTGTTCTATCGCAAGAGCCAGGCCTGGCTGCATTTCCACGAGGACCCGGCCGGCCTGTTTGCCGATCTTCGCGCCGGCCCGGACTGGGAGCGCTTCCGCGTGTCGCAACCGGATGAACGCGCACGGTTCCTGGCCCTGGTCAGGGGCAGCCTGTGACCCTTCGCTGCGGATCCCGCTAGGCGATCGACCCCGGCGCGAAGGTCGGGACGACCGTGACCGGGCGGCCCGGCAGGTCCAGCGCCGTCACCCGCTCCGGCGTCCGCGCGATCAGCTTGCCGGCACGCAGCACCAAGAGGCGGGTCGCCTTCAGCCGCACCGCCTCGAACGGGTCGGCGGCCTGCAGCAGCACCAGGTCGGCCCGGCAGCCGGGCTCGAGGCCGTAGCCATCGAGCTCCAGGATCTTCGCCGCCTCTGTGGTCACCGCGGCGAAGCAGCGGCCGATGGCGTCGAGCGCGGTCATCTGCCCGACATGCACCGCCATATGCGCCACCTCCAGCATGTCGGCCGACCCCATCGAATACCATGGGTCCATGACGCAGTCCTGGCCGAGGGCGACGGTGATGCCGGCCGCCATCAGCTCCGGCACCCGGGTCATGCCGCGGCGCTTCGGATAGGTGTCGTGGCGGCCCTGCAGGGTGATGTTGATCAGCGGGTTGGCGATCGCCGCCACCCCGGCCTCGCGCATCAGCGGGATCAGCTTCGAGACATAGTAGTTGTCCATCGAATGCATCGAGGTCAGGTGCGACCCCGTCACCCGTCCGCCGAGGCCGAGGCGATGGGTCTCCGCCGCCAGCGTCTCGATGTGGCGGGAGAGCGGGTCGTCGCTCTCATCGCAATGCAGGTCGACCGGCAGCCCCCGCTCCGCCGCGATCTCGCACAGCCGGCGTACCGAGGCGGCGCCGTCGGCCATGGTCCGCTCGAAATGCGGGATGCCGCCGACCACGTCGACGCCGAGGTCGAGCGCGCGCAGCAGGTTCCGCTCGGCGGTGGCGGAGCGGAACAGCCCGTCCTGCGGGAAGGCGACCAGCTGCAGGTCGAGATAGGGCGCGACCCGGCGCTTGACCTCGAGCAGCGCCTCGACCGCCAGCAGCCGGTCGTCGCAGACATCGACATGGCTGCGGATCGCCAGCAGCCCCTGTGCCACCGCCAGGTCGCAATAGGCCAGAGCACGGGCGATCACCGCCTCCTGCGTCAGCTGCGGCTTCAGCTCGCCCCACAGCGCGATGCCCTCGAGCAGCGTGCCGGACCGGTTCAGCCGCGGCAGGCCGAGCGACAGCGTGGCGTCGAGATGGAAATGGGAGTCGACGAAGGGCGGCGTCACCAGCCGGCCGCCGGCGTCGATCTCGTCGTCTGCCTCTGCCGCCAGGTGCGGCTCGACCGCGACGATGCGGCCGGCCTTGATGCCGATGTCGATGCCGGTGCGGCCGTCGGGCAGGTTGGCGTTGCGCAGCACGAGATCCATGGCGGGGCTGGCCTTCAGGAATTTCAGTGAGAGAACGGCGCCGCCGACGATAGCATGCGGCCAGTGCATGGAAAGATGGGAGAGCACCCATGTTCCACACGACATGGGGCGAGATCCGCCGGGCCCGGGCCGACGAGGCGGAGGTGATCCGGACCCTGGTCCGGCGCGCCTATGCGAAATGGATCATCAGCGTCGGCGTCGAGCCGAAGCCGATGCGGGCCGACTATGTCCGCGCCCTGGCCGAGCACGAGATCTGGGCGATCGACGGCATCCATGGCTGCATCGCCCTGATCGAGCTGAAGCCCGAGCCTGACCACCTGCTGATCGTCAATGTCGCGGTCGATCCCGGCCATCAGGGCCGCGGCCTCGGCGGCCGGCTGCTGGCCTTCGCCGAGCGCGAGGCGCGGCGCCGCGGCATCACCGAGCTGCGGCTCTACACCAATGTGCGGATGTCGGAGAACCGCGCCCTCTACGCCGCCCGCGGCTACAGCGAGACGCATCAGGAGCAGCGGGGCGAACACACCATCGTGCATATGGCGAAACCCGTCCCCGCCGCCTGAGCGGCCGCCTGTCCGGCTACAGGACGAAGTCCGCGCCCACCAGGGCGACGGCGCCGGTGAGCTGGATGTGGAAGTCGCTGACCTTGTCGCCGTTGATGTCGCCGGCGACGGTGGTGACGTTGCCGTTCGTCACGAAGCGCAGTTGGCCGGCGACGCCGGTGTAGAGGCCGGTGCCGATGAAGCTGAACGCCTGGTTGCCGCTGGCGCCGCTGTTGGCATCGATCGCCGACAGGTCGATCCGGTCGCCCTGGGCATGGCTGAAGTCGGCGATCCGGTCGGCATCGGCCCCGACCGCGCTGTCGCTGACGGCGGTGAATCGGTAGCGGTCCGCCCCGGAGTTGCCGGTGAGGGTATCCTTGCCACCGCCGCCGACGAGGGTGTCGTCGCCATTCCAGCCCTGCAGCACATTCGCGCCGGCATTCCCGCCGAGGCTGTCATGGCCTTGGCTGCCGGAGAGATTCTCGACCCCGGTCAGGCTGTCGCCCGCGGCCTCGCCGCCGATGCCCAGGCCGGTGGCCAGGCTCACCGAGACCCCGGCCAAGCCATCGAAATAGCTGACGAGATCGATGCCGCTGCCGCCGTCGAGCACATCGGCCCCCGCGCGTCCCTTGAGGATGTCGTCGCCGCCAAATCCGGACAGCACGTTGTTGGCCGCCGATCCGGTCAGCACGTCGTTGAAGCTGCCCGTGCCCCGGATGTTCTCGATGTCGTTGCTCAGCACGTCACCCTGGGCCTCGCCACCCGAGGCCACCAGAGTCGTCAGGTTCACGATCACCCCGACAGTGCCGTTGTAGTCGATGGTGTCGATCCCGAGACCGCCGGTGAGATGATCCGCCCCGGCCCCGCCCTGAAGGAAATCATTGCCCATGGCGCCCGAGAGCGTGTCGTTGCCGCCCAGGCCACGGAGGGTGTCGTCGCTGCCAAATCCCAGCAGCACGTTGTCGAACAGCGACCCGGTCAACGTGTCGTTGGCGCCCGTGCCCCGGATGTTCTCGATGCCGGCGGCCAGCACGTCGCCCTGGGCCTCGCCGCCCGAGGCGGTCAGCGCGGTCAGGTTCACCGTCACGCCGGTGAGACCGCCGTAGATCAGGGTGTCGATCCCGGTGCCGCCGATCATCGCGTCCGACCCGCCCCCGCCATGGAGGAAGTCGTCGCCGGCTCCGCCCTCGAGCGTGTCGTTGCCGCCCACGCCGTGGAGGACGTCGTTGCCGCCGGATCCGATCAGCCTGTTGGCCGCTGCCGACCCGGTCAAAATATCGTCGGAGGCGACCGTGCCGAAGATGTTCTCGATGTCGTTGCTCAGCACGTCGCCCTCGGCGTCGCCGCCCGAGGTCGTCACCGCCGCCAGGTTCACCATCACCCCGGCAGGGCTGTCGTTATAGTTGATGAAGTCGACCCCGGCGCCGCCGATCAGGTGGTCCGCCCCGGCCCCGCCGCGGAGCAGGTCGTCACCGTTGCCACCATCCAGCGTGTCGTCTCCCGCCCGGCCGAGGAGAGCGTCGTTTCCGCCCCGGCCCCACAGCGTGTTGTTGGCGGACGACCCGAACAGAGAATCGAAGAAGTTGTTCGATCCCTCGACGTTCTCGATATCCGCGCCGATCACATCGCCCTCAGCCTCGCCGCCCGATGCGACCAGCGAGGCCAGATCCACGGAGACAGCGGCCGAGCTGAGGAAATAGGTGATTGCGTCGATGCCGACGCCGCCGTTCAGCACATCGGCCCCGGTGCCGCCGTTCAGCGTGTCGTCACCGGCGGCACCGAACAGGGTGTCATTGCCTGCCAGGCCATTGATCGTGTCGTTGTCCGGCGTGCCGTTGAGAATATTGTCGTTGTCGTTGCCGTTGATGATCATGATGAAATCCCCTGTCTGAAAACATGCGGTCCCCTCGGCCCTTGACCCGGCGAGGGCGGCACTGCGCGTCGTTCCGACCGCTGCATCAGGTCGGCCGCGCGCGCATGCCCGCTCCTTACATAGGGATTTATGCTGGGCAGAAACACTCCCATTTGGGAGGTCCGGGCCTCCGGAACCGATCTCTCCAGCCCCTTCCCCTCGTCGAGAGGACTCCGGGCCTAAGCCCCGGGACGTGGCGATCCCAGGGTGCCGCTGGATCGTCGCGTCCCTTCGGGGCTCATGGCTGACATCCGGCGCTCGGCCGCGGCCGGCGCCTGGATCTCACACGGGCGGGGGCGCCGGCCTACAGCACGAAGTCGGCGGCGACGAGGCCGATGGCGCCGGTCAGGTTGATCTGGAAATCGCTGACCTTGTCGCCGTTGACATCGCCGGTGATGGTGGTGACGCCGCCGGCGACGGAGTAGTGCAACTGGCCCGCCACGCCGGTGAAGGCGGCCGTGCCGATGGAGCTGAAGGCCTGGTCGCCGGCTGCTGGACTTCGCCGAACGCGAGGCGCGGCGCCGCGGCATCACCGAGCTGCGGCTCTACACCAATGTGCGGATGTCGGAGAACCGCGCCCTCTACACCGCCCGCTGCTACAGCGAGATGCATCAGGAGCAGCGGGGCGAGCACACCATCGTGCATATGGCGAAACCCGTCCCCGCCGCCTGAGCGGCCGCAGATCGGCGCGCTTATAGCACGAAGTCGCCGGTCACCAGGAGGGCACCGCCGGTCAGGGTGATGTGGAAGTCGGTAACATTGTCGCCGTTGACGTCGCCGCCAATGGTGGTGACGCCATCGACCACGGTATAGCGCAGTTGACCCGCGACACCGGTGTAGAGGGCGTTGCCGATGAAGGTGAATGCCTGGTCGCCAGCGACGCCGGCATTGGCATCGATCGCCGCCAGGTCGATCCGATCGGCCTCGGCGTGGCTGAAGTCGGTGATCATGTCGGCATTGGCCCCGACCACGCTGTCGCCGAGGGCGGTGAACCGGAACTGGTCGGCCCCGGCCCCGCCGGTGAGCATGTCCTTGCCCGCCCCGCCGACGAGGACATCGGTGCCGCTCCAGCCCTGCAGCGTATTGGCGCCGGCATTCCCGATGAGGGTGTCATTGCCCTGGCTTCCGGAGAGGTTCTCGATCCCGGTCAGGGTGTCGCCTTGGGCGTCGCCGCCGACGCCGGTGCCGCCGGCGAGGCTGACCGAGACCCCGCCGAAGCCGTCGGCATAGCTGGCGGTATCGATGCCGGCGCCGCCGTCCAGCACATCGGCTCCCGCCCAGCCGATGAGGACGTCGTTGCCGTTCCAGCCCTGCAGCGTGTTGGCGCCGGTCCCCCCCATGAGCCTGTCATTGCCCTGGCTGCCGTTGATGTTCTCTATCCCGGTCAGGGTATCGCCCTGGGCGTCACCGCCGACTCCGGTGCCGCCGGCGAGGCCGGCGAGGCTGACCGAGACCCCGACCGCGCTGTCATAGTAGCTGGCGGTGTCGGTGCCGGCGCCGCCGTCCATCACATCGGCCCCGGCCCCGCCACGGAGTACGTCGTTGCCGTTCCAGCCCTGCAGCGTGTTGGCCCCGGCGGTCCCGACCAGCGTGTCGTTGCCCTGGCTGCCGGAGAGGTTCTCGATCCCGGTCAGGGTATCGCCCTGGGCGTCGCCGCCGACTCCGGTGCCGGTGACGAGGCTGACCGTGACCCCGACCGCGCCGTCATAGTAGCTGGCGGTGTCGGTGCCGGCGCCGCCGTCCATCGCGTCGGCCCCTGCCCCGCCGCGGAGCACATCGGTGCCGTTCCAGCCTTGCAGCACATTGGCCCCGCCGTTCCCGACCAGGGTATCGCTGCCCTGGCCGCCGGTGAGGTTCTCGATCCCGATCAGGGTATCGCCCTGGGCGTCGCCGCCGCTGCCGGTGCCGGTGGCGAGGCTGACCGTGATCCCGACCGCGCTGTCGTAGTAGCTGGCGGTGTCGGTGCCGGCGCCGCCGTCCAGCACATCGGCTCCCGCCCCGCCGCGGAGCAGGTCGGTGCCGGCCAGGCCTTCGAGCCGGTCATTGCCGGCCATCCCGGAGAGCGTGTCGTTGCCGCCGTATCCGGACAGCACATTGGCCACCGCCGAGCCGGTCAGGATGTCGGCGAAGGCGTCGGTGCCGGCGATGTTCTCGATGTCGGCGCCGATCACGTCGCCCTGGGCGTCGCCGCCGGAGGCCGTCAGGGTCGTCAGGTTGACCGTGACCCCGGCCGGGCCGTCGTAGCTGATGGTGTCGATGCCGGCGCCGCCGGACAAATTGTCCGCGCCGGCACCTCCGGTGAGGAGATCGTTGCCGTCGCCGCCGCTGAGCGCGTCATTCCCGGCCAGGCCGGCCAGCTCGTCGGCGCCGGCCAGGCCGGTCAGCACATTGGCGACGGCGGAGCCGGTCAGGGTGTCGTTGAAGCCGGTGCCGCGGACGTTCTCGATGTCGATGCCGAAAGTATCGCCCTCGGCGTCCCCGCCCAGGGCGGTGAAGCCGGTCAGATCGATGGTCACCGCGGTCGAGCCGTCATAGGCGATGGTGTCGCTGCCGGCCCCGCCGAGCAGCTGGTCCGCCCCGGCGCCGCCCTGGAGCATATCGTTGCCGGCGCCGCCGTCGAGCTGGTCGTCGCCGTCCAGGCCGTTGAGCGTGTCGTTGCCGCCGAGCCCGAACAGGAGGTTGCCCTGGACCGACCCGGTCAGGACGTCGTTGAACCCGTTCGTGCCCTGGATATTCTCGATGTCGCTGCCGATGATGTCGCCCTGGGCGTCACCGCCGATGCCGGCACCACCGATCGTCACCGTCACCCCGGCCGGGCCGTTGTAGACGATGGTGTCGACGCCCGCGCCCCCATTCAGCGTGTCGGCGCCGGCCCCGCCTTCGAGGACATCGTTGCCACTGGCGCCGTTCAGGTTGCTGATTCCGCCATGGAGCACATCGTTCCCGGCGCCGCCGAAGAGGAAGTCGTTGCCGGCCCCGCCGTTGATGTTGTCGTCGCCGTCCAGGCCGTCGATCGTGTCGCCACCGCCCTGGCCACGCATGGTGTTGGCCCCGGCCGACCCGGTCAGGGTGTCGGCGAGGTTCGAGCCTTCGACATCCTCGATGCCCGGACCGATCACATCGCCCTGCGCGTCGCCGCCGGACGCCGTCAGCGTCGAGAGGTTGATCGTCACCCCGGCGGTGCTGGCGAGATAGGTGATCAGGTCTATGCCGGCGCCGCCGTTCAGCGTGTCCGCGCCGGCGCCGCCCTGGAGGATATCGTTGCCGTCACCGCCGATCAGGCTATCCGTGCCGTCGCCGGCCGTCAGGGTGTCGTCGCCGGCGCCGCCATCAAGCGAGTCGTTGCCCTGCCCCGCGACATTGCCGGCGGTCAGCGTGTCGTTGCCGTCGAGGCCGAAGAGGGTGTTGTTGCCGGCCCCGCCGACCAGCCGGTTGTCGGCGGCCGAGCCGGTCAGCGTGTCGTCGAAATCCGATCCATCGATGTTCTCCACATCGGCGCCGACCGCGTCACCCTGGGCGTCGCCGCCGCTGCCGGTGCCGCCGATCGTGACGGCCACCCCGGCGGCGCTGTCGCGGTAGTCGGCGGTGTCGATCCCGGCCCCGCCGTTCAGGAAATCCGCCCCGACTCCGCCGACGAGCCGGTCGTTCCCGTCGCCGCCGTTCAGGGTGTCCCGGCCCCCGAGACCGGTGAGCGTGTCGTTCCCGCCGAGGCCGTTGATGGTGTCGTTGTTGGCCGTGCCGTCGAGGAAATCGATGAACTCGGTGCCGCTGATGACCGCCATGATGAATCCTGATCGGAAAACGAGAATTTTCTCGTCCGATCCTGCCGGAAAAGGATGCTAATGACGGTTCGTTTTGCAGTTATTTTGTTGCGCGATTTTCGTCCGATCAGCCGCTGATCGCGCCGCGGAGGAGCGCCATGGCGACCGCCTCCGCACGGCTGCCCGCCCCCAGCTTGCGCATGGCCGAGGCGACATACTCATTGACGGTGTAGACCGACAGCGACAGCCGGCGCGCGGCCTCCTTGCTCGACGCGCCGCGGGCGATCCAGGTCAGGCAGTCGCATTCGCGCGGGGTCAGCGGCGACCGGGACGCCGGGGCCGTGGGCAGCGCCACGGCGGGCGCGGATGTCCCCACCGCGGCGAGCCCCCGCTCGATCCGCAGCGCCCGGCTGAGATGCGGCCCGATCGCGCGCAGCACCCGGACCTGCTCGTCCTCCCAGTCCGGCCGCCGCCGGGGCCGCCAGACCGACAGCATCGCCGAGAGGTTGCGCCGGTCGAAATCCACCCAGTACAGGCCGTGGTCCTTGCCCTGCGGCCGCATGAAGTCGTTGTAGAACTCGGTGCGGTGATAATCCTCGTTCGGGATCAGCGCCGAATGGGCGAAGGTCGAGCCGGGTTCCAGCCGCGGCAGCATCGGCAGCAGCGGCAGCAGCTTGTGGAAATGCGCGTGGTAGCGCTCGACATAGTCGGGATCGGTCTCGGACGCCATGGTCGCGGGGCACGATGCGGCCGGGCTGATCCGGCGCAGCACCACCGCCTCCCCGCCCAGCGCGGCGCCGAGCACACGCAGCACCGCGAGCCAGTCCTCGTTGCCGATGCCGGCGTCATAGATCTGGTCGATCAGCCCGAGGACCGAGTGGTCGTCCGCCCGGGCGAAGGACGGCGAAACATCGACCGCCGGCCGAGCCGCCGACCTGCCGATGGAACGGCCTTGCATGGTATCCCCTCTCTCTCGCACGCCAAACCTGGCGCTGCACATGCCGTGCATAAGAGAATAGTAGATTTGGCCGGGTGCTGTCGCGGTGATGCAGCGCACACCCTCAGAACAGGCTCTCCAGCGGTCTCGGCCGCTCGACGGCGAAACCTTGGGCCTGGTCGATCCCCATGGCGCACACCAGGGCGAGCGTCTCGTCATCCTCGACCTGCTCGGCGACCGTCACGGCGCCGAGGCGATGGCCGATCGCATTGATCGATTCGACGATGGCGCGATCGACCGCGCTGGTCGTGATCCGGCGGATGAAGCCGCCGTCGATCTTCAGCCCGTCGACCGCGAACTGCCGGAGATAGGCGAAGGAGCTGAGGCCGCTGCCGAAATCGTCGAGCACCACGGCGCAGCCGGCGGCCCGCGCCTTGGCGACGAACCGGCTCGCCGCCGCCAGGTTGTTGATCACCGCGGTTTCGGTGATCTCGATATGCAGGCGCCCGGGCTCAAGGCCGGAGGCGGCCAGCTCCTCGTTCAGGTAGGGCCAGAGGAACGGGTCGTCCAGCGTGTTGGCCGAAAGATTGATGCC
Organism: Inquilinus sp. OTU3971; assembly: GCF_038440215.1. Taxonomy (NCBI): domain Bacteria; kingdom Pseudomonadati; phylum Pseudomonadota; class Alphaproteobacteria; order Rhodospirillales; family Rhodospirillaceae; genus Inquilinus; species Inquilinus sp. OTU3971. The sequence continues at coordinate 41,402 of NZ_JASATH010000022.1, forward strand.
GATCGAAAGATCGGGCGCGGCGCGCAGCTGCGGGCCGTAGCCGTGCAGCGCGGTGCGGATGACCCAGCGGTCGATGTTGCCCATCAGATCGTATCGTTCCGAGGCCGGGATGAACCCGGCCGGCTCGACCAGATCGCCATTCTCGTCCTGCATCCGCAGCAGGATCTCGAAATGGCGCGCCCGCGGCGCCCCGGGCCGCAGATCGCGGATCTCCTGCGCGAACAGGCAGAACCGGTTGGCCTCGATCGCATCGCGGATGCCGGCCGCGACCTGGATCTCGCGGCGATGGCGCTGCGCCGCGCTGCCGTCGCCGCCATAGACCGACACCCGGCTGCGCCCGGCCGTCTTGGCGGTGTAGCAGGCGACATCCGCCTGGCTCAGCAGCTCGTCCGCCCGGGTCCCGTCCGCGGCGACCACTGTCAGCCCGATGCTGGCACCGATGTGATAGGCCTTGTCGTCCCAGGTGAAGCGCAGGTCGGCCACGGCGCGGATGATCTGCCGGGCGATGGTGACGGCGTCGCCGACCGTGCAGTCGCGCAGCAGCATGGCGAACTCGTCGCCGCCGAGCCGGGCGACCAGGTCGCCGTCGCGGCCGCGCCGGCGCAGCAGGTTGGCGACCTCGCGCAGCAGCGCGTCGCCGGCGGCGTGGCCGGCACCGTCATTGACGATCTTGAAGCGGTCGAGATCCATGAAGCACAGCACGTGCTCGCGCCCGTCGCGCTGCGCCTGCTCGCAGGCCTCGCGCAGCGCCCGCTCGAAGGCCAGGCGGTTCGGCAGCCCGGTCAGGCTGTCATGGCTGGCGGAATGCGCCAGCGCCTGCTGCAGCGTGCGATCGCGGGTGACGTCCTGGAACACCAGCACCGCGCCGATGATCTCGCCTGAAGGGGTGCGCAGCGGCGCCGCCGAATCCCGGATGTGCCGCCGCTCTCCGTCCCGCGCCAGCAGGACGACATCGTCGTCGAGATGGTAGGGTTGCATCCGTTCGAGGCAGGATTCGACCGGATCGGGAACGGCGCCGCCGGCCTCGTCGATCAGGCGGAAGACTTGGCGCAGGGGCTGGCCCATCGCCTCCTCGGCCGGCCATCCGGTCATCTGCTCGGCGGCCGGATTCATGAAGTCGACCCGTGCCTGCGCATCGGTCGAGATCACCGCATCGCCGATCGAATGCAGCGTGACCCGCAGCCGTTCCTTCTCCTCGAACAACGCCTCGGCCAGGTCGACATGGTCGGTGATGTCCCAGTTCATCCCGACCGCATAATGCGGCCGGCCATCCGGATGCCGGATCACCCGGGCCAGGGACCGGATGTGGCGGATGGTGCCCGATCGCTGCCGCCGGATCCGGAAATCCATGCTGAACAGCGAGGTTCTTTCGACCGCCTCCGTGTAGCCACGCATCACCCTCGGCACGTCATGTCGATGCAGGAAGCCGAGCCAAGCCTGCAGCGTCCCGTCATACGCTCCCGGCGACAGCTCGTAGAGCACATGCATCTGATCGTCCCAGGTGTAACGATCGGTCGCGAAATCGAGCTCGAAGATGCCGGCGCCCGCCCCCTCGATCGCCAGTTGCAGGCGCTGATTCAGGGCGCGGATCGCGTTCTCGCCCTGCTTCCGCTCGGTGATGTCGGTGTGGGTGCCGATGATCCGCCGCGCCCGGCCATCCTCGGCGCGCTCGACCACCTTGCCGCGGTCGAGGATCCAGCGCCACGACCCGTCCTTGGCCCGCATGCGGTGCTCGAGCATGAAGTCGGGAGACCGGCCGGCAAGGTGGTCTTCGATGATCTCCCAGCAGCGCGGCAGGTCTTCGGGGTGCACGCGGTCGGACCATTCGCCGACGGTGGCGCCGATCTCGTCCTCCGCATAGCCCAGCATCGCCTTCCATTGGCGCGAGTAGAAGACATGCCCGGTGTCGATGTCCCAGTCCCAGATGCCGTCGCCCGCACCGTCGAGGGCGAACTGCCAGCGCGCCTCGCTGCGGCGCAGCGCCGCCTCGGCCGTCTTCATCTCGGTCAGGTCGCGCGACGTGCCGATCAGGCCGACGACGGCGCCATACTCGTCGCGCAGCGGCACCTTGGCCGACGAATAGGTGCGCGGCACGCCGCCGACCACGGCAGATTCCTCGGTCGTATGGGTTTCGCCCTTCTCCAGGACGCGGCGATCGTTGTCGATCAGCGCCTGCGCCGTCTCGGGCGGAAAGATCTCGGTGTCATGCCGGCCGATGACATCGATCCCCGCCCGCCCCATCACCTTCTCGACGGCCGGGTTGACCAGGAGGTAACGGCCGTCGCGGTCCTTCACATAGATCAGGTCGGGCGTCCCCCTCATCACCGCCTGCAGCAGGGCCAGGGTGTCGTGCAGCCGCCGGTTGCGCTCGACGTCGTCGGTGATGTCCCAGCAGGCGCCGAGACCGCGCAGCAGGGACCCGTCCGGGGCATAGGCCAGGCGCATGGAGGCGCGGATGTGACGGGTCGTGCCCGATGCCTGATGCAGGACCCGATAGTCGACCCGGTACTGGGCGGCACGATCGCGCTCGGCGGCTTCGTGGATCCGGGTGACCCTCACCACGTCCTCCGGGGGAAGCAGCCGGCGGAAACCGTCGGTCGTGTGGTCGAAGCCGTCCGGGGTCACGCCGTGCAACTCGTGCGTCCGAGCATCCCAGTGCCGCTCGCCGGTCGTGAAATCCACCTCGAAGATGCCGACGCCGCCGGCGTCGAGCGCGACCTCCAGCCGCTCGTTCAGGGCGGACAGCCGCGCCTCCGCCTGTTTGTGGTCGGTGATGTCCCAGTTGGTGCCGATCGCGCGCAAGGGTGTGCCATCGGCCGCCCGGATCACCCGGGCCAGGGACCGGACATGCCGAACCCCGCCCGACGCCAGGATCCGATAGTCGGCCTGATACAGCGAGGTCTGCCGCAGCGCGACGTCGTATTGCCGCATCACATGCGGGATGTCGTCGGGATGGATCAGCCGCAGCCAGCCCTCCAGCGTGCCGTCGAAGCCGCCCGGCGTCAGCCCATACAGCGCATGCATCCGCTCGTCCCAGCGGTATCGGCCGGTGGCGAAGTCGAGCTCGTAGATGCCGATCCCTCCGGCCTCGATCGCGACCTGCAGCCGCTCGGTCACCTCGCCGAGCTGTGCCTCGGCCTGCTTCTGCGGGCCGATGTCGATGATCTGAAGGATGAAGCGGAACGGCGAGTCTGCCTCCAGGGCCGAGAGGCTGACCAGCCCGTGCAGCGTGCTGCCGTCCTTGCGCAGGTAGCGACGCTCCACCCGATAGGTCTCGATCTCGCCGCGCTGCAGCGCGTCCAGGCGAAGGCGGGCCTCGTCCCGTTCCTCCGGATGGATGACGTCGTCGATGGCCCGGCCGACGCATTCCTCGCCGCTATAGCCGATCAGCGAGCAGAAGGCCGGGTTGGCATAGAGCCAGCGCCCATCCTGGCCCAGCAGCACCATCCCGATCGCCGCCTGATCGATGATCCGACGCAGCAGATCGGCGCTGCCGATAAGGACGGGCGGGCTCTCGCGCCCCCGTCCAGGGGTATCATTCATCACATCAAGGCTCGATGGCCGCAGTGGCGCTCGCACGACTCTCACGATAAGCCGGGACGGCGAGAGTCGGAAATGCGGAGCGGATGATGGATGTGACGATGCGCACGGCCGAAGCGGCCGACCTGCCCGCGATCCTGCGGCTGCTGGCGGACGACCCGCTGGGCAAGACCCGCGAGACCGCGGTCGAGGCGCCCTGCCAGGCCGCCTTCGCCGCGATCGCCGCCGACCCGAACCAGGAGATGGTGGTGGCGGAGCTGGACGGCCGGGTGGTCGGCTGCTTCCAGCTCAGCTTCATCCCCGGCCTGTCGCGCCGCGGCGCCTGGCGGGCGCAGATCGAATCCGTGCGCATCGATTCGGCGCTGCGCGGCCGCGGCGCCGGCCAGGCGATGATGGAATGGGCGATCGCCAAGGCCCGGGCCCGCGGCTGCGCCCTGGTCCAGCTGACCACCGACAAGCGCCGGCCCGACGCCCACCGCTTCTACGCCCGGCTCGGCTTCGTCGCCAGCCACGAAGGCATGAAGCTGGAGCTGTGAGGACTGCGGGCATCACTTACGGTGTGCCGTGAGGGGGAATCACCATGCCAATGCCCAAGCTCCGTGCCCGAACTCTACGTCTCGGACATCGACCGCAGCCTGCGCTTCTACACGGAGCTGCTTGGCTTTGCCGTGCTGTACGACCGGCCGGAGGAGCGCTTCGCTTACCTCGACAGGGATGGCGCCGCGCTGATGCTGGACCAGCCCGCCGATCCCGGCCGTCTCTGGCTGGCCGGACCGCTGGAACCACCCTATGGCCGCGGCGTCAATCTCCAGATCGAGGTTGCGGACGTCGACACCCTGAACGCCGCCGTGCTGGGTGTCGGGACCCTGATCGAGCGGCCGCTGGAGGAGCGCTGGTACCGCCGCGGCAACACGCAGGTCGGCCAGCGCCAATTCGTGGTCCAGGACCCCGACGGCTATCTGTTGCGGTTCTGCCAGCCTCTCGGGTCACGGCCGGCGCCGCCGGACGGCCGCTGACGCTGTTGAAGCGCCCGGTCCTGGGCCAAATCGGAGACGACGGATGACCCTGCCCCTGCTCTACGGCAATCGCGACTCCGGCCACAGCTACAAGGTGCGGCTGTTCCTTGCCCTCGCCGGCATCGCCCATGACTATGTCGCGCTCGACCTCGCCGTGCCGAGGGCCGAGCGGCCGGAGCCGTTCCGCCGGGCCAGCCGCTTCGGCGAGGTGCCGGTGCTGGTGACCGGCGACGCCACACTGTGCCAGTCCGACGCCATCCTGACCTATCTGGCCGAACGCACCGGCCGCTTCGGCGCCGACAGCCCGGCCGGCTGGGACGAGATCCGGCAATGGCTGTTCTGGGAGGCGAACCGCATCGGCTTCTCGGTGCCCAATCTGCGCTTCGCGCGGCGCGTCGCCACGGATACGCCGGCCGAGGTGCTGCGCTGGCTGGAGGCGCGGGCCCGGGCCGATCTCGACCGGCTCGAGGAGGAGTTGGCCCGGCGGGATTTCCTCGCCGGCGAGTCACCCAGCATCGCCGACATCGCCTGCGCCGCCTATCTCTGGTGGCTCGACGAAGCCGGCCTCACCCCCTTGCGCTGGCCCGCGGTGCAGGCCTGGCTCGGCCGCCTCGCCGCCCTCCCCGGCTGGCGCCATCCGTCCGAGCTGATGGCGGGCTGAGTCGCCATCGACGTCAGGCCGCGGCCTCGACGCCCGGGGCCTTGACGCCCTGGGGCCTCGCCCGCATGGTCGCGCCAGCTTCGGTCAGACTCGGCGGGGCCACCTTGGACGACGCCAGCCCAGACAAGCATCAACCGGCCGGGCTGACGCTGCGGCCGGCCACGGCCGCCGATGCCGGCACGCTGGCGGCGATCCACCGCCGGGCCCGCGAGTCGGCGGCGATCCCGAACCTGCACAGCCGCACCTCGATCCGCCGCTTCCTGCTGCGCACCGTCCAGAATTCCCAGGTGATGATCGCCTGCCGCGACGGTGCGCCGGTGGGCTATGCCGCGCTCCACAATGGCTGGCTCGACCAGCTCTACATCCACCCCGAGCACCACCGCCGCGGCATCGGCACGGCGCTGCTGGCCTGGGCGCGGCGCGACACCCCCGGACTGCGCCTCTACTGCTTCGCCCACAACGCCCGCGCCCTCGCCTTCTACAGGTCGCATGGCGGCGTGATTCTCAGCGAGGGCGACGGCTCCGACAACGAGGAAGGCCTGCCCGACCTGCTCCTTGGTTTCCCTGAAACCTAAGGATTCTCCGGCAACCCCGTGATTCCCATGCTGAATCCGCATGCGGAACGACCCCAGGTTGCGCAATTCAGCGCTTGCGCACGCCACCAAACTGACACAATATCTGGGGCCCTGATACGGGAAACCACCCACGGGTAGGGCCAGCCACAAGAATCGGATCTGTGGTGATTCTCTCGCGGGCGGGACCGGATCGGGGTCCGGAAAGCCGCTGGCTGCTGCGGCTCACGGAAAATAACCACCGCTTCTTCACTGGGTATTCACTGGTATATCCACCGGGTTATCCACAGAGAGAGCAAATTTTCTAATTTCAATACTTGTTTTTGACTTATGATGAAGGTTCTTTGACTGGTCTGTGGCGGCTTGGCGACGCGAGTCGCTGAACGAGTTCGGGCGGGGATCGCGGTCCCCAATGGGTATCAGGCGGGGGTCGCGGGCACGCGACGGATGAAGGAGGATCGGGGACCATGCGGATCGAACGGCGCTTCACGGCCGAAGGGCACGACGCCTATGAGGGGATCGAGTTCCGGTCGGCGACCAGCGAGATCCGCAATCCGGACGGCTCGGTGGTGTTCCGCCAGACCGACATCGAGGTGCCGGCGGAGTGGAGCCAGGTCGCATCCGATATCCTGGCGCAGAAGTACTTCCGCAAGGCCGGCATCCCGGCCCGGCTGAAGCGCGTCCGCGAGAAGGGCGTGCCAGACTTCCTGTGGCGCAGCGTCCCCGATGACAAGGCCCTGGCCGAGCTGCCCGAAGCCGAGCGCGTCGGCGCCGAGCGCACCGCGACCCAGGTGTTCGACCGCCTGGCCGGCACCTGGGCCTATTGGGGCTGGAAGGGCGGGCTGTTCGATTCGGCCGCCGACGCCCGCGCCTATTTCGACGAGATGCGCTACATGCTGGCGCAGCAGATGGCCGCGCCGAACAGCCCGCAATGGTTCAACACCGGCCTGCACTGGGCCTATGGCATCGACGGACCGGCCCAGGGCCACTGGTATGTCGACGAGGCGACCGGCGAGCCGCGCCTGTCCGACAGCGCCTATGAGCGGCCGCAGCCGCATGCCTGCTTCATCCAGTCGGTCGCCGACGACCTGGTGAACGAGGGCGGCATCATGGACCTGTGGGTCCGCGAAGCCCGCCTGTTCAAATACGGCTCCGGCACCGGCTCGAACTTCTCCAAGCTGCGCGGCGAGGGCGAGCGCCTGTCCGGCGGCGGCCGCTCCTCCGGCCTGATGAGCTTCCTCAAGATCGGCGACCGCGCCGCCGGCGCCATCAAGTCGGGCGGCACCACCCGCCGCGCCGCCAAGATGGTCACGGTCGACATCGACCACCCGGACATCGAGACCTATATCGACTGGAAGGTGGTCGAGGAGCAGAAGGTCGCCGCCCTGGTCGCCGGCTCGAAGCTGGCCCGCAAGCACCTGAACGAGGTGATGGAGGCGTGCCACGGCACCTCCGACGCCGAGACGGGCGACCGCTTCGACCCGAAGCAAAACAAGGCGCTGAAGCGCGCCATCATCGGCGCCCGCAAGGCGATGCTGCCGGAGAACTACGTCCAGCGCGTCATCCATTTCGCGCGCCAGGGCTATACCGGCATCGAGTTCCGGGTCTACGACACCGACTGGGATTCGGACGCCTACCTCACCGTCTCCGGCCAGAACTCGAACAACTCTGTCCGCCTGACCAACACCTTCCTCGAGGCGGTGCAGCAGGACGGCGAGTGGCAGCTGATCCGCCGCATCGACGGCAAGGTGTCGAAGACGCTGAAGGCCCGCGACCTGTGGGAGAAGATCGGCCATGCCGCCTGGGCCTCGGCCGATCCGGGGCTGCAGTTCGACACCACCATCAACGAGTGGCACACCTGCCCGGAATCGGGGCGGATCAACGCCTCGAACCCGTGCTCGGAATACATGTTCCTGGACGACACGGCCTGCAACCTGGCGTCCCTGAACCTGATGACCTTCCGCCGGGCCGACGGCTCCTTCGACGTGCCGGCCTTCGAGCATGGCTGCCGGCTGTGGACCATCACCCTCGAGATCGCGGTGATGATGGCGCAGTTCCCGAGCCGCGAGATCGCGCGCCTGTCCTATGAGTTCCGCACCCTCGGCCTGGGCTACGCCAATATCGGCGGCCTGCTGATGGCGTCCGGCATCCCCTATGACAGCGTCGAGGGCCGCGAGCTCTGCGGCGCCATCACCGCGCTGATGACCGGCGTCGCCTACGCCACCTCGGCCGAGATGGCAAAGGCCGTAGGCCCCTTCCCCGGCTATCAGAAGAACGCGGCCGCCATGCTGCGGGTGATCCGCAACCATCGCCGCGCCGCCTATGGCGAGGCCGACGGCTATGAGGGCCTGTCGATCGCCCCGGTGCCGCTGGAGGCCGATGCCTGCCCGGACCAGGAGCTGGTCGCCGCCGCCCGCCGCGCCTGGGACCGCGCGCTCGGCCTCGGCGAGGCTCATGGCTACCGCAACGCCCAGGCGACGGTGATCGCGCCGACCGGCACGATTGGCCTGGTGATGGATTGCGACACCACCGGCATCGAGCCCGACTTCGCCCTGGTGAAGTTCAAGAAGCTGGCCGGCGGCGGCTACTTCAAGATCATCAACCGGGTGGTGCCGGAGGCGCTGCGCGTCCTCGGCTATGACGATGCCCAGATCGAGGCGATCATCCGCTACGCCGTCGGCCACGGCACGCTGGAGAATTCGCCGTCGATCGGCTGGGCGGCGCTGAAGGCCAAGGGCTTCACCCAGGCCGCGATCGACGCGGTCGAGCTCGGGCTGAAATCGGCCTTCGACATCAAGTTCGTGTTCAACCGCTACAGCCTCGGCGACGATTTCCTGACCGGGACGCTGAAAGTGCCGGCGGCGGCGCTGGACGACGTCACCTTCGACCTGCTCGCCTTCCTCGGCTTCTCCAGGGCCGAGATCGAGGCCGCGAACACCTTCTGCTGCGGCGCCATGACCCTCGAAGGCGCGCCGGAGCTGAAGGACGAGCACCTGCCGGTGTTCGACTGCGCCAACCCCTGCGGCCGCATCGGCAAGCGCTTCCTGTCGGTCGAGAGCCACATCCGGATGATGGCGGCGGCGCAGCCCTTCATCTCGGGCGCGATCTCCAAGACCATCAACATGCCGAATGCGGCGACGGTCGAGGACTGCAAGGACGCCTACCTCCTGTCCTGGCAGCTCTGCCTCAAGGCCAACGCGCTCTACCGCGACGGCTCGAAGCTGAGCCAGCCGCTCAACGCCTCGCTGCTCGACGACGACGCCGAGGACGAGGAGGAGAGCCTGGTCGAGCGCATCATCGAGGCGCCGGCTGGGGCCCGCGCGCCGATGGTGGCGGAGCGGATCGTCGAGCGGGTGATCGAGCGGATCGTCGACAAGACCGGCATCCGCGGGAAGCTGCCGCACCGCCGCAAGGGCTACACCCAGAAGGCGATCGTCGGCGGCCACAAGGTCTATCTCCGCACCGGCGAATATGACGACGGGCGGCTGGGCGAGATCTTCATCGACATGCACAAGGAAGGCGCCGCCTTCCGCAGCCTGATGAACAACTTCGCCATCGCCGTCTCGATCGGGCTGCAATACGGCGTGCCGCTGGAGGAGTTCGTCGAGGCCTTCACCTTCACCCGGTTCGAGCCCTCGGGCCCGGTGCAGGGCAACGACGCCATCAAGATGGCGACCTCGATCATCGACTACATCTTCCGCGAGCTGGCGGTGTCCTATCTCGACCGCAGCGACCTGGCCCATGCCACGCCGGACGACCTGACGCCGGACACGGTCGGCAAGGGCGTGACCTCGGATGACGGCAAGACCCCGGCCGTGGCCTCGGCGCCGATCCGCAAGGTGGCGTCGACCGGCTTCGTCCGCGGCAACTTCCGGGTGTTCGAGGGCGGCAACGTCCGCGACGTCGCGGTCGCCCGGGTGGCCGAGATGCAGGAGCTGGTGAGCGGCGTGGCGACCGCGATGCACACCGAGGGCGCGACGGCCCTGGCGCCCGAACCGGTGCAGCTGCGCAGCGCGGCCTTGAACGGCACGGCGGATGTCCGCCTGGCCAAGATCCGCGAGGCGCGGGCCAAGGGCTATGAGGGCGACCCCTGCCCCGAATGCCAGAACATGACCCTGGTGCGGAACGGCACCTGCCTGAAATGCGACACCTGCGGCGGAACGACGGGGTGCAGTTAAGAAAGCGGAAGAAAGTGCAGGAGTTCTAAGAACGGATGGCGCGTACGGATAAGCTTCTCGAATCCATGCGTGCCAATCCGCGTGACCGGCGAATTGCAGAGGTCGAGGCCGTGTGTCGACAGCACGGCCTCGATTTTTCCATGCCCATGCGCGGCAGCCATGCCAAGGTTTCGGTCCGCAATCGACCGGAGATCCTGACAATCCCGGTTCGCAGACCGATCAAGCCGATCTATATTAAGAAACTGATCGAGCTTATCGACAGCCTGAGGCTTTGAGGGATTCGGTGTGAAGCCGACCGACTACCTGCTCACGGTACGCCCGCTGGATGAGGAAGATGGCGGCGGCTTCCTTGCTGAGGCGCCGGATCTGCCAGGCTGCATGTCTGATGGCGAAACACCGCAAGAGGCTGTGACCAACGTTCTTGATGCAATCGCCAGTTGGATCGAAGCGGCTGAGGAGCAAGGCCGACCTGTGCCAAAGCCATCACGTGCAGCTTAGACTCAATCTACACCAAGATTAAACAAATTATTTAGAGTCTATCTGGAGTTCGTCATGCGTAAATGCTTCATTATTCAGCCGTTTGACAATGGGAAATATGATCGGCAATATCAAGAAATAATTGTACCTGCGGTACAGAAATCAGGACTTCACCCCTATCGCGTCGACGAAGACGCTTCATCTACCGTTCTAATCGAGAGCATTGAACGGAATATTGAAGAATCAGCAGCCTGCATCGCAGACATAACTGAAAACAACCCAGCCGCGTGAAGTCGCCATGCTCGCCCATATCAGCGATCCAGGCGTCCGCCGATTCGGTCCAGCCATTGTCCATGCGATCCGTCTCCGCCCCTGCCCCACCGACCATGCTAACGCCGGCCGGCGACGACGCTGAGCACAGCCTCACATCCGCACGATGATGTCGACCTCCGCCGGCCGGGCGCCCTGCGGCGACACCACGACCCGATCGCCGATGCGCTGGAAGGTCAAGGTGACGTGCCGGTCGCCGACCGGCAGCGCCTCGACCGTCAGGGTCTCGATCCCGATCGGCAGATGCGGGCGGTCGATGCGGATGCGGTTGCGGGCACCGTCGACGCGCAGGCCGAGGCAGGCCTGCAGCATCATGAACACCGAGCCGGAGGCCCAGGCCTGCGGCAGGCAGGCGACCGGATAGGCGATCGGCCCCTCGCCCCGCACCCGCGGGAAGCCGCAGAACAGCTCCGGCAGCCGCATGTCGAAATGCACCGCCGTCTCGAACAGCTCGCTCAGCAGCCGGACGACGCCGGCGCGCTCGCCGTAGCGGGCCAGGCCGGCGGCGCTCAGCGCCCCGTCATGCGGCCAGACCGAGCCGTTGTGGTAGGACATCGGGTTGAAATTGGCCTCGCCCCGGGCCAGGGTGCGGATGCCCCAGCCCGAGTTGAACGGCGTGTCGAGCAGCTGGCGCGCGACGCTCGCCGCCCGGTCCGGCGACGGCAGGCCGCAATACAGCAGGTGGCCGGCATTGGAGGCACGGATCCGGCAGGGCTGGCCGTGACCGTCCAGCGCCAGGGCGTAGAAGCCCTTGTCCTCCATCCAGAACCGGCTTTCGACCGCGACGCGCAGCGCCTCGGCCCGCACCCGCCACCGCGTCGCCTCGTCGTCCAGCCCGCGCTGGGCCGCCAGATCGCCCATGGTGCGGAGGGCGGCGAAGGCGTAGCCCTGCACCTCGACCAGCGCGATCGGCCCGTCCGGGAACCGGCCATCGGCATGGAAGACGGAATCGTGGCTGTCCTTCCAGCCCTGGTTCGACAGCCCCTTCTCCGAGCTGCGGGCGTAATCGAGGAAACCGCCGCTGTTGCCGTCGGCCACCCGCTCGACCCAGCCGATGGCGCGCAGCAGCGCCGGCCACAGCTCGTCGATCAGCGCCATGTCGCCGGTGCGGCCGGCATAGGCGCCGGCCAGCATGACAAACAGCGGCGTGGTGTCGACCCCGCCGTAATATTCGGCGAAGGGCAGTTCGCCGAGCGCGACCATCTCGCCCCGGCGCGCCTCATGCATGATCTTGCCGGGCTGGGCGTCCTTGAAGGCCGAGGCCTCCAGCGCCTGGCGCGACGCCAGGAAGTGCAGCACGCCCCGCGCCAGCGCCGGGCTCAGCCACAGCGTCTGCAGCGCGGTGATGATCGCGTCGCGGCCGAAGGTGGTCGAGAACCAGGGGATGCCGGCATAGGGGTAAGGCCCGGTCGGCAGCTCGGTCACCAGCAGCGACAGGTCGGCGCGCGACTTGTCGATCCAGTCGTTGAACAGCCGGCCGGAGCTGCGCAGCACCGTGCCGTGCCGCGACAGGGTCCGCATCCGCCGCCTGGCCTGGGCGCTGGCATGGCGGAACCCGGCCCGGCCGGGCGCCTCCGCCGTCGCCTCCGCCCCGACCTCGACATACAGGTCGAAGGCGCCGTGGCCCGGCAGCCGGAACACGAACTCCGCCACGTCGCCGTCGAGGCGCTGCGGCGCCTCCGAGAACCGGATCACCGCCTGGCGCCCGACCTTGTCGAGCCCGGTGTAGCGCAGCACCACCGCGTCGCCGCGCACCTCCGGCCCGGCCAGCCGGCCGCGCCGCAGCCGGGTGGCGCCGCGCACCTCGAACATGTCGTGGAAATCCGCCCCGAAGCGGAGGGCTAGCGGCACCCGGACCTCGGCCTGGCCGAAATTCTCGACCCGGATCTGCTCGTACAGCCGGTCGCCCCACAGCAGCATCGACCGTTGCAGATGGATCGCCCCGTCCGGCAGCCCCTCGTCGCCCAGCGGCGACGGGGTCCGATTGGTGGCATGGCTGGTGAAGACGGCGTTGTCCTGGCTCAGCCCGGCGCCCAGCAACGACGGCAGCTTGCCACCGAGCAGGACGACGAAGCGGGACAGGATGCGGGTGTCGTTGTGGAACAGCCCGTCATCGTCGCCGGCGATGTTGCCGAGCGCGTCGGCGACCAGGAAGGTGTCGCCGTGCTTCAGCGAATACATCCGCAGCGGCACGCGCCGGGCCGAGAGGTCGGGCGGGGGTGCCTGGTCCGGAACGGGCTCCTCCGGAATCAGCTCGGGCCGGCTCATTCGGCCGCCAGCAGGGCTGAGGGGGAGCCCTCGCCGGCCAGGCGGCCGTACAGCTCGAGGTAGCGCTCCGCCATCACCCGGCTGGAGAAGCGCCGCTCGAAGGTCCGGCGGATCTCGCCGCGATCCAACTCCGGCAGGCGCCCGACCGCCTCTACGGCTTCCTCCGTCGACCGGACGATGAAGCCGGTGGTGCCGGTATCGATCACCTCCGGCACCGCGCCGCAGTTCCAGGCGATCACCGGCGTGCCGCAGGCCATGGCCTCGATCATGACCAGGCCGAAGGGTTCGGGCCAGTCGATCGGGAACAGCAAGCCTGCGGCGTTGCCGAGGAAATCCGCCTTGGCGTCGTCGCCGATCTCGCCGATGAACTCGATCAGCGGGTCGGACAGCAGCGGCTCGATTGCCTCCTTGAAATAGATCCGGTCGGCGTCGTCGACCTTGGCCGCGATGCGCAGGCGCCGGCCGGACAGGCGAGCGATCTCGATCGCCCGGTCCGGCCGCTTCTCGGGCGAGATCCGGCCAAGGAAGGCGAGATACCCGTCTCTCGGAGCGACCGTGGGATGGAAGAGATCCTCCGCCAGCCCGTGATGCACCGTCGCCACCCAGTTGGCGTCGGCCAGCGGCAGGCGCTGGGAGTTCGAGATCGAGACCAGCGGGTAGTCCGGCCATCGGCGGTAGACCTCCGGCAGGTCCTTCAGGTCCAGCCGGCCGTGCAGGGTGGTCACGGTGCGGGGAGCGATCTTCTCGAACAGCGGGAAATGGATCAGGTCGACATGGAAATGGATGATGTCGAACTCGCTCGCCCGCCGCCGCAGCTCGTGCAGCATCGACAGATGCGCGGCGTAGTCGGATTTCAGCGGGCTCGGGTCGAGGCGGATCGCCTGGTCGCGCACCGGCACCAGCCCGGCCCGGGTGTGGGCATCGGCGCTGGAGAACAGGGTGACGTCGTGGCCGAGGGCGACCAGCGCGTCCGACAGATGGGCGACGATCCGTTCCGTGCCGCCGTAGAGCTTGGGCGGCACCGCTTCGTAGAGAGGGGCGATCTGGGCAATCTTCATCGTCGAACCTGGCTATCAGATCAGCGGGCTCGCAGCCCGGGTCGGCAGGAGCCCGCTTGAGGTCTTACCGCGGGGGATGCAGCGGATGGGGATCCGGCTATGAATGCGGGCCGGCGCCCATCCCAGCCGGGTGCCTGGCGCGCCGGAGTGCCGCGGAGGCGGCCACCGGCTCGCGCACAGCGGCCGTCGGGCGGGCGACGCGGTCGGGCGGATAGGCCTCCCGCAGCACGTCGGAGACGAAGGTGTTGGCGAAATCCGCAGAGGCGTCCGGATGAGCCCGACGGAACACCTCGAGCGCCTTCTCGCACGCGGTCCACTCGTCCGCACCGGCCTCGCGGCTGGAGCGATAGGCAGCGACCACTCGTGCGCTGATGGATGATGCAGAACCGGTCATGCTGGTCCTTTCTCCTCCAGGGCCCCGAGACCGGGGCATGCTGATCACGAGCGTCCGCTCGGCGCCACCTCGACCGCGAGGGTCTGGGTCCTGCCGTCCCGCTCGATAGTAAGTTCGACGCGGTTTCCAACCGGCGTGAGGCCGATCTTGTTCCGAAGCTCCGATGAATTTCTCACCGGCAGGCCGTCGATGGCGACGACCAGATCATTCGCCCGCAGCCCGGCACGCGCCGCGGGCGACCGCTGATCGACCGAGACGACGACGGCCCCGCCGGTCCGGTCGAGATGGAGCGATCGCGACAAGTCGGGCGTCAGATCCCGGATCGAGACGCCGATCCGCTCGCGCTGGACCGAGCCGTTGCGGATGATCTGGTCCATCACGGCGCGCGCCATGTTGATCGGCACGGCGAAGCCGATCCCGACATTGCCGCCGGTGGAGGACAGGATCGCCGTGTTGATCCCGATCAGCCGGCCGTTGAGGTCGACCAGCGCGCCGCCGGAATTCCCGGGATTGATCGAGGCGTCGGTCTGAATGAAGTCCTCATAGCCGCCATTGCGGCCGATGCCGCTGCGGCCGAGGGCGCTGACGATGCCCGAGGTCACCGTCTGGCCCAGCCCGAAGGGATTGCCGATGGCGACAACGAAGTCGCCGACCTGTAGCCGGCCGCTGTCGCCGAACGGCATCGCCGTCAGCGTGGCGCTGCCGGGGATCTGCAGCACGGCGATGTCGGTCGCCGGGTCGCGCCCGACCAGCCTGGCGGTGAAGCGCCGGTTGTCCTTGGTGGTGACCTCGATCGTGTCGGCGTCGTCCACCACATGGCTGTTGGTCAGGACGTAGCCCTGCCGGGCGTCGACGATGACGCCCGATCCCGCGGACTGGACCTCGCGCTCCACACCTCCGGCATGTCGAAGAAGCGGCGGAAGAACGGGTCCTGGAACAGCGGGTTCCGCTCCCGCACATGGCCGCGGACGGCGATGTTCACCACCGCCGGCGTCGCTTGCTGCAGGATCGGCGCGACCGAATTGAATTGCGGGCCGGCAAAGGGCGGCAGGGTGCCCGCGGCAGGTGCCGCCGCGCCGGACAGGACGAGGGCCAGGGCGACCGCCCCGAAGCCGGCGGCTGTCCGGAACCGGCCTGGACGAGTGCGACGAACCATCGCGATACCTCCGAAGCGATATCCAATGGAATCGATGAAACCGGCCGCTGGCGACGGGGAGGCTCGCAGCGTCCCCGCCGACCAGCCACGCCTCAGTAATCCATGCCCGCACCGGGCGCCGGAGCCTCGGCCGCCGGCTTCTTCGGCAGCTCGGCGACCATCGCCTCGGTGGTGATCAGGAGGCCGGCCACCGACGCCGCGTCCTGCAGCGCGGCGCGTACGACCTTGGCCGGATCGATGATGCCCTTGGCGTACATGTCGCCATACTCGCCGGCCTGGGCGTCGAAGCCGAAGGCGTGCTCGCCGGACTCCAGCACCTTGCCGACAATCAGCGATCCGTCCTCGCCGGCGTTGAGCGCGATCTGCCGCGCCGGCGCCTGCAGGGCACGGCGGACGATGTCGATGCCGGTCCGCTGGTCGTCATTGTCCCAGGTCAGGGCGTCGAGCGTCTTGGCCGCGCGCAGCAGGGCGACGCCGCCTCCCGGCAGGATGCCCTCCTCCACCGCGGCCTTGGTGGCATGCATCGCGTCGTCGACGCGATCCTTGCGCTCCTTGACCTCGACCTCGGTGGCGCCGCCGACGCGGATCACCGCGACGCCGCCCGCCAGCTTGGCCAGACGCTCCTGCAGCTTCTCGCGATCATAGTCCGAGGTGGTCTCCTCGATCTGTGCCCGGATCTGGTTGCAGCGGCCCTCGATCTCCTTCCTGGCGCCGGCGCCGTCGACGATCGTGGTGTTCTCCTTCTCGATCACCACCCGCTTGGCGCGGCCTAGCATCTCGAGCGTGACGTTCTCGAGCTTGATGCCGAGATCCTCGGAGATCGCGGTGCCGCCGGTGAGGACCGCGATGTCCTCGAGCATCGCCTTGCGGCGGTCGCCGAAGCCCGGGGCCTTGACCGCCGCGACCTTCAGGCCGCCGCGCAGCTTGTTGACCACCAGGGTGGCCAGGGCCTCGCCCTCGACGTCCTCGGCGATGATCAAGAGCGGCTTGCCCGACTGCACCACCGTCTCGAGCAGCGGCACCAGCGCCTGCAGCGAAGACAGCTTCTTCTCGTGGATCAGGACATAGGCGTCATCGAGCTCGACCCGCATCTTCTCCGGATTGGTCACGAAGTAGGGCGAGACGTAGCCGCGGTCGAACTGCATCCCCTCGACGATCTCGAGCTCGGTGTCGAGGCTCTTCGCCTCCTCGACCGTGATCACGCCCTCATTGCCGACCTTCTGCATCGCCTCGGCCAGGAACTTGCCGATCTCGGCGTCGCCATTGGCGGAGATGGTGCCGACCTGGGCGATCTCGTCGTTCCGGGTGATCTTGCGCGCCTTGCCTCTGAGTTCGGCGACGACGGCCTCGACCGCCTTGTCGATGCCGCGCTTCAGGTCCATCGGGTTCATGCCGGCGGCGACAGCCCTGGCGCCCTCACGCACGATCGCCGAGGCCAGGATGGTCGCGGTGGTGGTGCCGTCACCGGCCAGGTCGCTGGTCTTCGACGCGACCTCGCGCACCATCTGCGCGCCCATGTTCTCGAACTTGTCGGAAAGCTCGATCTCCTTGGCGACGGTGACGCCGTCCTTGGTGATCCGCGGCGCGCCGAACGACTTGTCGAGCACGACGTTGCGGCCCTTCGGCCCGAGCGTGACCTTGACCGCATCGGCCAGGATCTCGACGCCGCGCAGCATCCGCTCGCGCGCATCGGTGGCGAACTTCACATCCTTGGCAGCCATGTTCATTCCTCCTCAACGAAACACGACCACGTGGGCGGATCAGGCAGCCTGGCGCAGGGTGGCGCCTTCCAGGACGCCCATGATGTCGCTTTCCTTCATGATCAGGATGTCTTCCCCGTCGACCTTGACCTCGGTGCCCGACCACTTGCCGAACAGCACGCGGTCGCCGACCTTCACATCGAGCGGCACGAGCTGGCCGCGCTCATCCCGCGCCCCCGGGCCGACGGCGACCACTTCGCCCTCCTGCGGCTTCTCCTTGGCGGTGTCGGGGATAATGATGCCGCCCCTGGTCTTCGCCTCGCTGTCGAGACGCCGGACGGCTACGCGATCGTGCAGCGGACGGAATGTCATTGCGGACTCCTGTCTTGCCAATGGCGTCATGTGGTCACGGACGGCGCCGCTGAAATGCAGGGGCGCCGGCCCGACGGATGCCGACATAGGAAGGTCGAAAATCGGCTTCAAGAACCTTCCTCAAAAATTTTGGCACTCTCAGGTTCGGAGTGCCAAGCCGCTGAAATCATGCATAAAGGGCGACATGTTTGGCCGCTGCGGGGTCAATGGCGTAACATGCCTCCGGCGCCTGATTGCGCATCGAAAAAATAATGGCGCGGCGCTGTCGGACCGCAGCGCCGCGCCTCGTCCTTGGATCGGCGCCGGCCTTTGCCGTGCCGGCCCGAGAGCACAGACCCAGGAGAGGAAACACCGCCATGTTAGCCGCTTCCCAGGCGATCAAGCCCTATCTGTTCTTCGACGGGCGCTGCGACGAGGCGCTCGAATTCTACACGCGCACCCTCGGCGCCAAGGTCGAGCAGTTGCTCCGCTTCAAGGACGCGCCGCCCCAGCCGGATGCGCAGCCGCAGGAAGGCTGCGGCCCGATGACCGCCGACATGGCCGAGAAGGTGATGCATGCCTGCGTCACCATCCGCGGCACGACGCTGTTCGCCTCCGACGGCATGTGCCAGGGCAAGCCGGAGTTCAAGGGCGTCTCCCTGGCCCTCGAGATGCCGACCGATGCCGAGGCGGAGAAGGTGTTCGCCGCCCTGGGCGATGGCGGCCAGGTGCAGATGCCGATGGCCCCGACCTTCTTCGCCTCGCGCTTCGGCATGGTGGCCGACCGCTTCGGCGTGTCCTGGATGATCACCTCCCCGGCCGCCACCCCGGCCTGATGCGGTGACGGGAGGGCGTCCGGCGCCCTCCCCATCCCCTCGCGATCCTTCGCTGGGCGACCCGCCCGGCAGCCCGGATGCCGTCATCAATCGTTGACGCCCGCATCCGGGCTGCGCTAGTCCGGGCGGCGAATGGGCCGGCACGGCCTGCCCACAGGCTTCGGTTGCCCCTGCGCGGCTCCGGGCCATGTCATTCCGGAACAGAATCGCTTGGAGTCCCCATGAGCCAGGAATCGAACGACGATCCCGGCCTGCTGCTGTTTACCTCCCTCTGCATCGGCCTGCGCGACTGGGCGCAGACCGGCTCGGGCCCGGGCCCGCGGCAGCGGCTCAACTGGAAGCACGCCACGGAGCTGCTGCGGCGAGGCGAGGATGCGACGGCCGAGGCGGAGATGCGGCGCAACGACCCGCTGACCGCCGCCGAGGAGGATGAGGCCCGCCGCTTCGACCTCCGCGCCTTCGACAAGGCGCTGGTGGCGGCCAACGACGTGCGCGGCTGGATCGAGTAGCCGCCCCGCGCCAGGGCATTTTCGGCCTGCGCAAGCGGGTGCCCGACCGCTAGACTGCCCGCAAACGGCGAGGCGGATCGGGAGGCGCGCCATGGTCAGCGGACCGAGCTATGTCAGCGGCATCGCCGATGCGCCGCTGCTGGGCGAGACCATCGGCCAGGCGCTGGACCGCGCCGCCACACGCTGGCCCGACCGGCCGGCGCTGATCGACCGGGCCCAGGGGGCCCTCGGCATCCGCTGGAGCTGGCGCGACCTCGCCGAGCGGGCCGAGGCCTTCGCCGGCGGCCTGCTGGCGCTTGGCCTGCAGCCCGGCGACCGCATCGGCATCTGGTCACTGAACCGGGCGGAATGGGCGCTGACCCAGTTCGCCGCCGCCAAGGCCGGGCTGGTCCTGGTCACGGTCAACCCGGCCTATCGCCTGGCCGAGCTGGAATACGCGCTGAAGCTGGTCGGCTGCGCGGCGCTGGTCACCGCCACCGCGTTCAAGACCAGCGACTATCTCGGCATGCTGAACACCCTGGCGCCGGAGCTGGCGACGGCCGAGCCGGGAAGGCTGCGGGCGGCGAAGCTGCCGGCGCTGCGTGCGGTGATCCAGATCGGCGGCTCCAACCCCGGCACCATCCCCTTCGACAGCGTCGCCGGCCTTGGCGGCGAGATTGAGCGGGACCGGCTGCGGCAGCTCGCCGGCACGCTGCAATTCGACGACCCGGCCAACATCCAGTTCACCAGCGGCACCACCGGCTCGCCCAAGGGCGTGACCCTCAGCCACCACAACATCCTGAACAACGGCTATTTCGTCGGGCGCGGCCTGGCGCTGGGCGAGCAGGACCGGATCTGCATCCCGGTGCCGCTGTACCATTGCTTCGGCATGGTCATGGGCAACCTGGCCGCCGTCACCCACGGCGCCGCCATGGTCTATCCGGGCGAGGGCTTCGACCCGCTGGCGACACTGGCCACGGTGGCGGAGGAGCGCTGCACCGCGCTCTACGGCGTGCCGACCATGTTCATCGCCATGCTCGACCATCCGCGCTTCGGCGAGTTCGACCTCTCCAGCCTGCGCACCGGCATCATGGCTGGCTCCCCCTGCCCGATCGAGGTGATGAAGCGGGTGGTCGGCCAGATGAACATCGGCGAGATCACCATCTGCTACGGCATGACCGAGACCAGCCCGGTCAGCTTCCAGAGCGCGGTCGACGACACGCTGGAGCGGCGGGTCGCCACCGTCGGCCGGATCCACCCGCATCTCGAGGTCAAGATCGTCGACCCCGAGGGGCGCATCGTACCGCGCGGCGAGCGCGGCGAGCTGTGCACCCGCGGCTATTCGGTGATGCGCGGCTACTGGGACCAGCCGGACAAGACGGCGGAGGTGGTGGATGCCGCCGGCTGGATGCATTCCGGCGACCTGGCGGTGCTGGACGCCGAGGGTTTCTGCAACATCGTCGGCCGGATCAAGGACCTGGTGATCCGCGGCGGCGAGAACGTCTATCCGCGCGAGGTCGAGGAATTCCTGTACCGCCACCCGAAGATCCAGGACGTGCAGGTGTTCGGCGTGCCCGACCCGAAATACGGCGAGGAGCTCTGCGCCTGGGTCCGGGTCCGCGAGGGCGAGTCGCTGACCGCGGAGGAGGTGCGCGGCTTCTGCGACGGCCAGATCGCGCACCAGAAGATCCCGCGCTACATCCGCTTCGTCGACGCCTTCCCGATGACCGTGACCGGCAAGATCCAGAAGTTCCGGATGAGAGAGGCGATGGAGGAGGAGCTGGGGATTAAGGCCGCGGAGACGGCGTGAAGGCGTTCGCAGGCGTGACCTCGTTTATTCTCCTCCTCCCGCAGGAGCTGTCGGATTCACACATCTTGGAAGCGAATCTTTTAGTCCCCCCTCCCCTTGCGGGAGGGGGGCAGGGGGAGGGGGCTGGGGGGGGGGGGGGGGGGGGGGGGGGGGGGGGGGGGGGGGCGGGGGGGG
>NZ_JASATH010000023.1:0-61539 GCF_038440215.1 Inquilinus sp. OTU3971
AGAACCCCCTCCCCCTACCCCCTCCCGCAGGGGGAGGGGGGACTCAAAAAGACTCCCCGCGCCCCCGCGCTTCCGCGCAAGGAAAGGATGCACGCCATGGCCGCCATCGCCTCGACCCGGCGCAAGGCGACGCTGCTCCTCGCCCCCTCGGTCACGGTCCTGGCCCTCTGGGCCTTCGTGCCGCTGGCGGCGACGATCTATTTCTCGACCCTGCGCTACAACCTGATGAACCCGGCGCGGCGCGGCTTCGCGGGGCTGAACAACTACATCTACCTGGTCAACGACCCGGCGTTCTGGGACGCGATCCAGAACACGCTGATCCTGGTCGGCGCCGTGCTGGCGATCACCGTGGTGCTCGGCACCCTGATCGCGCTCCTGCTGGACCAGCCCTTCCCCGGCCGCGGCATCGTCCGCGTGCTGGTGATCGCGCCGTTCTTCGTCATGCCGACGGTCAGCGCGCTGGTCTGGAAGAACATGATGCTGCACCCGGTCTCCGGCGTGCTGACCTGGGTGGCGCGCTCGGTCGGGCTGGAGCCGATCGACTGGCTGAGCCAGGCGCCGCTGGCCGCGATCATCATCATCGTCGCCTGGCAGTGGCTGCCCTTCGCCGTGCTGATCCTGCTGACCGCCCTGCAGTCGCTGGACCATGAGCAGCGCGAGGCGGCGCGGATCGACGGCGCCGGGCCGATCGCGATGTTCTTCTACATCGTGCTGCCGCATCTGATGCACGCCATCGGCGTCGTCATCATGGTGCAGACCATCTTCCTGCTGTCGATCTTCGCCGAGATCCTGGTCACCACCAATGGCGGGCCGGGCACGGCCAGCACCAACCTGACCTATCTGGTCTACCGGAACGGGCTGCAGCAGTTCAATGTCGGCGGCGCCTCGGCCGGCGGGGTGGTCGCCGTGATCCTGGCCAACATCGTCGCCTTCTTCCTGGTGCGCGCTTTGGCCCGCACCCTGCGCAAGGGGGGCTGAGCCATGGCCATTCAACGCAGCGCGCGGCAGGCGGTCGGCGTCACCCTCCTGGGCTGGGCGGTCGGGCTGGTCCTGTTCTTCCCGATCGGCTGGATGGTGCTGACCAGCTTCAAGACCGAGGTCGAGGCCTTCGCCACCCCGCCGTCGATCTTCTTCACCCCGACCCTGGAGAACTATGCCGCGGTCAATTCGCGGATCGACTATGTCCACTACGCGCTGAACTCGGTCTACATCGCCTTCGGCTCGACCCTGCTGTGCCTGATCATCGGCGGCATGGCGGCCTATTCCATGGCCTTCTTCCCGACCAGGCGCACCGAAGGCACGCTGTTGTGGATGCTGTCGACCAAGATGATGCCCGCGGTCGGCGTGCTGGTGCCGATGTATATGGGCTTCCGCGACGTCGGCCTCTTGAACACGGTCATCGGCATGGTGCTGCTGATGACCCTGGTCAACCTGCCGATCGTGGTGTGGATGCTCTACACCTACTTCCGCGACTATCCGCGCGAGATCCTGGAGGCGGCGCGGGTGGACGGCGCCGGGTCGTGGCAGGAGATGCTGTACATCCTCTTGCCCACCACCCTGCCCGGCATCGTCTCGACCTCGCTCCTGACCATCATCCTGAGCTGGAACGAGGCGTTCTGGAGCATCAACCTGACCGGGCCGGATTCCGGGCCGCTGACCGCCTTCATCGCCTCCTTCTCCAGCCCGGAGGGGCTGTTCTGGGCCAAGCTCTCGGCCGCCTCGACGCTGGCCATCGCGCCGATCCTGGTGCTGGGCTGGCTGTCGCAGCGCCAGCTGGTGCGCGGCCTGACCTTCGGGGCCGTGAAGTAGCCGTGGCCGATAGCTACGATTTCATTGTCGTCGGCGGCGGCAGCGCCGGGTGCGTCGTCGCCAGCCGGCTGGTGACCGAGCGGCGGGCCCGGGTGCTGCTGCTGGAGGCCGGGGGGCGGCGCGGCAGCCGCCTGCTGGACATGCCGGCCGGCTACATGAAGTTCCTGAACCAGGACACCTACCTGACCCTGAACCGGACCGTGCCGCAGGAACAGCTGGGCGGCCGCGCGCCGATCATCCCGACCGGCAAGCTCCTGGGCGGCGGCAGCGCGGTCAACGCCATGGTCTATATGCGCGGGCGGCCGCAGGACTATGACGGCTGGGATGCCGAGCTCGGCGGCAATTCCGGCTGGGGCTGGGCCGACCTCCTGCCCTATTTCGTCAAGCAGGAGGGCAACGACCATCTCGGCGCGCCCTTCCACGGCACCGATGGGCCGCTGAAGGTCTCGCATCTCGGCCAGCACTGCGCGATGAGCCGCGCCTTCGTGCAGGCGCTGCAGGGCCTGGGCGTGCCCTACCGGCCCGACTTCAACGGCGGCGAGCAGGCCGGCGTCGGCTTCATGCAGCACACCATCGACGCCGCCACCCGTACCCGCTGCAGTGCCGTCGCCGCCTTCCTGGCGCCGGTGCTGCGCGACCCGAAGCTGACGGTCGAGACCGGCGCCGTCGTTACCCGCATCCTGGTCGAGCGCGGCCGCGCCACCGGCGTCGACTACATCCAGGACGGGCAGAGCCGCCGCGCCACCGGAGCCGAGGTGATCCTGGCCGCGGGCGCCTATGCCTCGCCCAAGCTCCTGATGCTCAGCGGCATCGGCCCGGCCGCTTCGCTGGGCCGGTTCGGCATCCAGGTCAAGGCCGACCTGCCCGGCGTCGGCGCCAACCTGCAGGACCATCACGAGGTGCCGGTGGTGGCCGCCACCAACGGCGCCTATGGCTATTTCGGCCAGGACCGCGGCCTGAAGATGATCCTGGCCGGGCTGCAATACCTGATGTTCAAGACCGGGCCGGTGACCACCACGGGCGTCGAGGCCTGCGCCTTCATCGACCCGGATGGCGACGACCAGAGCGACCCGAAGCTGCAGCTGTACTGCGTGCCGACCGTCTATCTCGACCGCGACGTCACCGGGGTGGCGCCGACCGACGGGGTGACGCTGAACGCCTGCCTGATGCGGCCAAAGGCGCGCGGGTCGGTGGCGCTGCGCTCCGCCGACCCGGCCGACCCGCCGCTGATCGACTGCGCCTTCTTCGGCGACCCGGAGGATCTGCGCCTGTCGGTGGCCGGGCTGCGCTTCGCCCGCCGGGTGCTGGCGGCCGACCCGGTGCGGCGGATGGTGACCGGCGAGATCTTCCCCGGCGACGCCGCCAGCGGCGACGACGAGCTGGCGGCGCATTGCCGGCGCACGGTCAAGACCAACTACCACCCGGTCGGCACCTGCCGCATGGGGCCGGAGGGCGACCCGATGGCGGTGGTCGACCGCGCGCTGAACGTCCGCGGGGTGGAGCGGCTGCGCGTCATCGACGCCTCGATCCTGCCGCGGGTGACCAGCGGCAACACCAACGCCCCGGTGCTGGCGGTCGCCGACCGGGCGGTCGACCTGATTCCAAATTGATACCGATGTGATGGAGAGGACCATGTACCGCGAGAAATTCGACCTTTCCGGCCGCGTGGCGGTGGTGACCGGCGGCGGCCGCGGCATCGGCCGGGCGACCTGCGAGGCGCTGGCCGAGGCCGGCGCCAAGGTGGTGGTGGCCGAGATCCTGGCGGATATCGGCGCCGACACCGCCAAGGCCGTGGGCGGCGAGTTCATCAAGCTGGACGTCACCGACCCCGACGCCGTGACCAAGGCGGCCGACGACGTCCAGGCCCGGCTCGGCCGGGTCGACGTGCTGGTCAACAATGCCGGCATGGCGCGCAACAGCGACGCGCTGGCGACCAGCGACGAGGAATGGCGCAAGGTCATGGACCTGAACGTCAACGCCGTCTTCTGGTGCGCCCGCGCCTTCGGCAAGCACATGGTGGCGGCCGGGCGCGGCAGCGTGATCAATATCGGCTCGATGTCCGGCATCATCGTCAACAAGCCGCAGGGCCAGGCGCATTACAACGCCAGCAAGGCCGCGGTGCACCTGCTGACCAAGTCGCTGGCCTGCGAATGGGCGCCGCACGGGGTGCGGGTGAACGCCATCGCCCCCGGCTATATCGCCACCGACATGACCCTGGCCGGCCGGACCAAGAAGGAATGGTACGACCAGTGGATCGAGATGACGCCGATGGCCCGTTGCGGCGAGCCCTGGGAGATCGCCGCCACCGTCCTGTTCCTGGCGGCCGACGCCTCCGGCTTCTTCACCGGCGCGATCCTGGGGCCGGATGGTGGGTATACGGCGTGGTGATCTGGCCCCGCTAGGCCCGGTAAAGGACAGCTCGCGACGCACCAGAACCCGTCATGGCGAGGCGCGCAGCGCCGTGGCCATCCAGAGATCGAGCCGCTGGATGGCCACGCCCCTTCGGGGCTCGCCATGACGGCTTGGGGATTCGGAAGGCTCATCCATCCCGGATGTGCCTCTCTGATTCGAGTCGCGTTTGTTCCCAATTTGTTCTAACCTCATGGCATGGCCGACACCATGCCCGCCCGCCTGATCCGGATCGATGCCGCCCTGGCCGCCGCCTTCGGGCCGCCGCCGCGCTGGCTGTATCCGGATCCGGTCGAGGTGCTGGTGCTGGCGCTGCTCTCCGCGCGCACCCGGGACGAGGTGGCGCTGGCCGCCCACCGGGTGCTGCGCGTGCGCTTTCCGCGCTGGGAAGCCCTGCTCGACGCCGATCCGGCGGTGGTCGAGCGGCTGATCGGCCACACCACCTGGCCAGACCGGAAAGCCTCAACCCTGCAGGAGGCGCTGCGGGCGCTGCACGCCGCGCGCGGCCGGCTGGAGCTGGATTTCCTGGCCGGGCTCGGCGTCGAGGAGGCGACCGCCTGGCTGCGGCAGCTGCCGGGCGTCGGGCCGAAGACCGCGGCCGCGGTGCTGCTGTTCAGCCGGCTGCGGCTGCGCGCCCTGCCGGTCTCGACCGGCCATCACCGCACCGCCAAGCGGCTCGGCCTGATCTCGCGCCGCGCCGGCGCCGAGGCGGCGCATGAGCCGCTGCTGGCGATGCTGCCGCCGGACTGGGACAACGACCGGATCGAGCGGCACCACTGGCTGGTCAAGCGCCTGGGCCATGACCATTGCACCGACCGGCGGCCGCGCTGCGGCAGTTGCCCGGTGCGGGAGCTGTGCCCGAGCCGCGGCCGCATCCGCCCGGCGCCCGAGCACCGCATCCGCCAGCTTCCCCTGCCCTTCCCCGCCGAGGCCAGGCCGAACAATTGGGCCGCCCCCTCCCGCGGCCATCGTCCCGGCGCGAAATCCGATCACATCGCAAGAACGAAACCTTCTTTTTCGGGCGAAACCTCCGGACCGGATGTCCGATCCCGCGCCGATCTGATAACTTTCCTAAAAACAGACCAAAGGGAGGTTCGTCCGCCTGCGAGGACGTGAACCCGATTCCCATCCCGGAGGGTTCCGATGCCGCTCATCACCAATGTCGCCTATTCGCCCGACCCGACCGATGGTCAGGCCCTTGGCCTCGACGTCGCCCTGAACGGAGCCACGCGGCTCGTGGTCAACTGGGGCGACGGCTCGCCGCTGCAGCAGTACACGGTGGAGCCGGGCAGCAATTCGATCCACCTGTCGCACGCCTATGCCGGCCCCGCGGCCGGCGCCGTCGCCATCCGCGCCGCCGCCCCGGGCGTGCCGGACGAACGCACCACCCTGAACCTCTTCGTCGGGGCGGACGAAGCCTACAGCCGCGTCTCCGACGATCCGTAGGCCCCGGAGATCACGCGGGACAGCCCGGTGATCTCGAGCGACGGCAGCCTCGTGCTCTGGGCCGCGACCTACGACGGCTATGCCGACGACGTGGTGCTGAAGAACCCCGAGGACGGCACCACGATCCACATCGGCAACGCCCGCGACGCCTACGTATACGACGGCCCCCCGGTCCTGCTGGCGAACGGCGCCGCAGCCTATTTCTACGAAGAGTACTTCGGGATGGCCGGCCTGCTTCACCCGGCCACCATCTATCGGGCGGAGGCCGACGAGAAGATCGTCATCGGGGATGCCTACGACCTCACGCTCACCGACGATGCACGCTATGTCGTCTACCGACAAGACAGCGACTGGGAACCGGGCCCCGACGGCTGGTATCTGCGTGATTTCGAGGCAGGAACCAGCACCTTCCTCGGCAGCGATGCCGAATATGACGGCCCGCGCTACCACGTGCATGTCGTGAACGGCCAGCTGGTGGTCGATGACGACACCACCGGGGACCAGTCGGTCAGCGGGGCGCTGGCCACCGACACCACGGCCGACGGCAGCGTCACCGTGATCGCCACCGACGAGGCGCTGGCGCCGGGAGACACCAACGACGGCTCCGACGTCTATCTGCAGGAGAACGGCAGCCCGACCCATGACGGCACTGCCGGTCCGGACGTGCTGCTGCTGGGCGCAGCGAACGACATCGCCGATGGCGGCGCCGGCAAGGACTATCTCGCCGGTGGCCTGGGCGACGATTCCTTGAGCGGCGGCGCCGGCGACGACCTGCTGGAGGGTGGCGCCGGGGCGGACAGCCTGAACGGCGGCGACGGCGTCGACGCGGCGGGCTACGCCACCAGCCTCGCCGGGGTGCAGGCCAGCCTGGACCGCCCCGCCGGCAACACCGGCGCCGCGGCCGGCGACACCTATGCCGGCATCGAGAACCTGCTGGGCAGCGCCTTCGCCGACCGGCTCGAGGGCGATGCCGCGGCCAACGCCCTGCGCGGCGGCGCCGGGGACGACCGGCTCGGCGGGCTGGGCGGCGACGACCGGCTGGTCGGCGGCGACGGCGCCGACATCATCTCCGGCGGCAGCGGCGGCGACCGGATCTATGGCGGCGCCGGGGACGACCGCATCGCCGGCGGCGCCGGGGCGGACACGGTGGTGGTCCAGCCCGGCTTCGGCCGCGACGTGGTGACCGATTTCGACGGCGCGGGCGGGGACGTGATCCTGTTCGACCGCGACGTCTTCGCCAGCTTCGCCGAGGTCATGGCGCATGCCGCCGACTATGGCGCGGACGGTACCGTGATCACGCTCGACGCCGCGAACAAGCTGATCCTGCTCGGCGTCGACCGCGCCGCGCTGATGGCCAGCGACTTCGCCTTCGTCTAGCCGCTACGCCGCCAGGCTGGGCTGCGGGCCGACATAGCGGCTGTCGGGCCGCAGCAGCCGGCCGGACTGCTCCTGCTCCAGGATATGAGCAGTCCAGCCGGCGACGCGGCCGATGGCGAAGGCCGGGGTGAACAGCGACCGGTCGAGCCCGACGGCGTCGAGCACCAGGGCGGTGTAGAACTCGACATTGGTGTCGAGCGGCCGGTCCGGCTTGTGCCGGTGCAGCGCCACCAGCGCCGCCTTCTCCACCGTCTCGGCCATGGCGATGCGCGGGCTGGACAGGCCCGCCACCACCGATTTCAGCACGTCGGCGCGCGGGTCGCGGGTGCGGTAGATGCGGTGGCCGAAGCCCATCAGCCGGCGGCCGGCCGCAAGCTCGGCCTTGATCCAGCCGGGCGCGGCCGCACCGATGCCGATGGCGTCGAGCATGTCCAGCACCGGCCCCGGCGCGCCACCGTGCAGCGGGCCCTTGAGGGCGCAGAGCGCGGCGGTGACCGAGGCCACCGTGCCGGCCAGGGTCGAGGCCACCACCCGGGCGGCGAAGGTGGAGGCGTTCAGGCCATGGTCGGACACGGTGACGAGATAGGCGTCGAGCGCCCGCGCCAGCGTCGGATCGGCCGGCTTGCCCGCCAGCATGTGCAGCAGGTCGGCGGCGTGGCCGGCCTTCGGATCGGGGGCGACCGGGGCCTTGCCCTGGGCCAGCCGCACCAGCGCCGCCAGGAACACCGGCATCGCCGCGACCAGGCCGAGCGGCGTGCCATCCTGGTCATCGGCCAGGCCGGCGATCATCGCCCGCAGCCCATCGATCGGCGGCAGCCCGGCCGCCGCCGGCAGCAGCCGCGGCACATGGCGGAAGGCGGCCACACGGGCGGCGCCGAGCCGGGGCTTGAGGTCGGCGGTGTCGGCGAAGCCTTCCCACAGCAGCGCCAGCACGCCCTCGAAATCGAGCGTCCGCGCCGCCTCCTCGACCGGCAGGCCGCGGATCACCAGCACGCCACGCTGCCCGTCCACCAGGCTCATCACCGTCTCGGCGGCGACGATTCCGTCCAGTCCTGTCGTCATCTCGACCTCCTTCTTCGCGGGTGCACAAAGGGTCGAGCCGAGCGGATAGGTTGTCAATCTTGATAGATGCGATCAATATAATTGGGCATCCAGTCCAGCGAAGCGGCCATTCCATGATCCAGGAACCCACTTTGTCGGCGAGCGAGGCGGCGGCGGAGCTGGGGGTCAGCCTGGCGACGCTCTACGCCTATGTCAGCCGCGGCATGATCCGCTCGATCGCCGAGCCCGGCCGCCGCCAGCGCCGCTATGCCGCCGCGGACATCCGCCGCCTGGCCCGAAAATCCGAGCCCGAGACGGCGCCGCCGCCGCTCTACTGGGGCCAGCCGGTGCTGGAATCGGCGATCACCCTGGTGGCGGGCGGGCGGCTCTACTACCGCGGCCGGGACGCGGTGAGGCTGGCGGAGAGTGCGACGCTGGAGAGCGTCGCCGGGCTGCTGTGGAACGTCGCCGCCGACGATCCCTTCGCCGCGCCGGTGGCGCCGCTACCGCCGGCCGCCGCGCGCATCGCCGGCGCGGCGGCGGAGCTGCCGCCGCTGGAGCGGGCCATGGCGGTGCTGCCGGCGCTCGGCATCGAGGACGACCGCGCCCTCGCCCGCTCCGCCGCCGGGCTGCAGCGCACCGGGACACGGCTGCTGCGCTGGCTGACCGCGGTGATGCTGCGGCGCCCGGCCTCGGCGGCGCCGGCGCATGAGGATCTGGCCGAGGCCTGGAACGCTCCCGCCGGCGCCGACCTGCTGCGCCGGGCCCTGGTGCTGTGCGCCGACCACGAGCTGACCGCGTCGACCTTCGCCGCCCGGATCGCCGCCTCGACCAGCGCCTCGCCGCATGCCGCGGTGGCCGCCGGGCTGGCGGCGCTGAACGGCCCGCTGCATGGCGGCCTGAGCGCCCGCACCGGCACCTTCCTGGAGCTGGTGCTGGGCGCCGCCGACGCCCGCCGCCTGGTGGTGGAGCGGCTGCAGCACGGCGAGGACCTGCCCGGCTTCGGCCACACCCTCTATCCCGACGGCGATCCGCGCGGCCAGCACCTCTTGGACCGCATCGTCGCCACCCTGCCGGAAAGCCCGGAGCTGGCGGTCGCCCGCACCCTGGTCGAGACCGTATTCGACCTGACCGGCGAGCGCCCGACCATGGACTTCGCCCTGGTGCTGGCGAGCCGGCTGATCGGCCTGCCGCCGGAGGCGCCGCTGGCCGTCTTCGCCCTCGGCCGCAGCGTCGGCTGGATGGCGCATGTGATGGAGCAGTACGCCGCGGCCCGGCTGATCCGCCCGCGCGCCCGCTATGTCGGCCCTCAACCCTGAGGGTCCGTCTCCTCGCACAGCCCGACCAGGCTGTAGATCGGCACCGGCTCGCGCGCGCCGCGCGGCACCTCGTTGCCGACGAAGCGGAACTCGAAGCCCTCGCCCGCCTCCTGCCGCACCGCCTCGCTGACCAGGATGGTGGTGCCGTGGATCTTGTTCAGCGCCTCGAGCCGCGCCGCCACGTTCACCGTGTGGCCGAGCGCGGTGTAGTTCATCCGGTCGATCGAGCCGACATTGCCGACCACCGCCTCGCCGGTGTGCAGGCCGAAGCGGGTCGCCATCGGCAAGCGGCCCTCGGCCTCGAACTCGGCGTTCAGCCGGTCGATCCGCGCCGCGGCCCTGAGCGCTCCGAAGCAGGCCAGCCGGACATGGTCGGGCTGATCCTCCGGCGCGTTCCAGAACGCCATGACGCTGTCGCCGATATACTTGTCGATGGTGGCGCCGCCGGCGATCAGCTCTTCCCCCAGCGCGCTGAAATAGCGCGAGGTGCGCTCCATCAGCTCCTCCGGCGGCAGGCCTTCGGCCAGCGCGGTGAAGCCGGCCACGTCCGAGAACAGCACGGTGACCGGCTGGCGCCGCCCGCCCAGCGCGGGCACCAGCGTCTGGCCGAGGATGCCGCGGACGATCTGGCCCGGGACATAGGCGGCGAAGGTCCGCAGGGTCAGGCCGAGCACGCCGATGGCTGACGAAAGCGATCGGATCTCCTCGATCCGCGACCGGGCCGAGCCGCTGCCGTGGAAATCGAACCGCATGATCTGCCCGAGCTCAGCCGTCACCCGGCGCAGCGGCCGCGCCAGGGCCCGCGAAGCGGCCATGACGATGCCGAGCGCCAGGATGGTGGCGCCGACGCCGATCAGCAGCGAGGTGAAGCGGATGCGGTCGGCCGGCCCGACCACCAGGTCGTAGGGATAGGCGATGCCGAGCACCACGTCGGGCATGTTGGCGGCGATGAGCTCGAAGCGTTCGAGATAGGTTTCGTCCCCGAGCCGGCCCGTGACGTTCCGGCCGGTGCCGACGGAATGGAAGCTGCGGTACAGTTCGGCCAGGATCGGCGATCCCAGCTCGGTCAGCAACGGCAGATGCTCCGCCCGCGCCTCCCGGAACTCAGTGCGGAAGCGGACGCCGTCGGGATGGGCGATCAGCTCTCCGGACCGGCTGAACACCACCAGATCGAGGCCGTGTTCCCGGTGCAGATCGTCCAAGGTGTGGTCGACGCTCGCGAGACCGATATCCACCCCGAACACCACGTCGCCGGCCAGGCGGGACTTCCGCGCCAGGGTCAGGCCCACCTGGTTCATGTTGGCGAAGCGATAGGGCTCGGTGACGATCGCCCTGGTCGCGGCGAAAGCCTGCTCGTACCAGGGCCGTGTGCGGGGATCGAAGTCGGTCGGCGTCGTGTGCGGCTCGCCGATCGGACGTCCTTGGGCATCGGTCACCACCCAGCGCGCGGCCGCGCCGTTCGAGCGGCGGTCGACGAACTGCAACACATAGGCCGCGCCAGGCAGCGCCGCAGCCTTCATCTCCGGCAATCGCGCCGTCGCCAGCGACTGCGCCAGGACGAAGCGGCCATCGTTCCAGGCGACGAAGAAGGAGGTGGCGGCCGGCAGCACCTTCTCCAGGTCGCGCAGCGTGCCGCCCATCACCGTGCCCAGATGGTCCTCCGGCACGTCGGTCTCGATCGTCAGCGTGGACGTGTCCAGCACCACCTCGGCCAGGTGCAGCCCGGCCTTGAACTCGTCCCGCACCCGGTCGACCACCCGGTCGAAGCGGGCGTCCGCATCGGCGCGGACCAGCGCCGTCACCTCGCCATGGTTGTACCAGATCAGGCCGCCGGCGATTGCCAGGACGATGACGGCGAACACCGCCGCCACCACGACCTGCAGCTTCCACGGGCCGAATCCGGTTGCAACGACGCCCCGCATGCCCCCTCTCATGGTTGTGCCCGGCCACCCTAGCCCGATGTGGCGCCGGCCGGAACCTCCCCGATCGGGCCATACCGGAGGGATCGGGGCTGCTCTTCGATCACGCCATTTGACACGCCTCGCCGGGTCGCGCTTGCCTGCGGGAAACGCCCTGCGCCGCCCGGATCATGCCCGCCCTCTATCTGCCCGTCGCCGCGATCATCCTCGGCATCTCCGTCCTGCAGATCGCCAACGGCATCCTGGTCACCATCCTGCCGATCTCGCTGACCCAGGCCGGCTATTCAATCCAGGCCTTCAGCGCGGTGGCGACGGCGCATTCGCTGAGCTTCCTGCTGGGCTGCGTGCTGTCGACCCGGATCATCGGCGCCGTCGGCCACATCCGCGCCTTCGCCGCCTATGCCGCCGCCACCTCGGTGACGGCGCTGAGCTTCACCCTCGCCCCCGACCCGGCCTGGTGGATGGCGCTGCGGCTGGTCACCGGCTTCTGCTCCGCCGGGCTGTTCACCGTGGCCGAGAGCTGGCTGAACGAGATGACGCCGAACGCCCATCGCGGCCGGGTGTTTTCGGTCTACACCATCGTCCAGAAGGTGGCGCTGGTCGGCGGCCAGTTCGTGCTGCTGGTCATCGGCGGGCCGGTGGTGCTGGGGCTGTTCATGATCGCCTCGGCCTTCTACTCGATGTCGCTGATCCCGGTGGCGATGACCCAGGCCCCCACCCCGTCGATCGCCGAGATCCGCACCCTGCCGCTGCGCCAGCTGTACCGGATCGCGCCGGCCGCGGTGATCGGCTGCGTCTCCAGCGGGCTGATCAACAGCGCCGTCGCCTCGATCGGCCCGATCTGGGGGCTGCAGGTCGGGCTCGGCGTCGGCCTGGCCGGCGCCATCCCGGCGATGTCCCAGGTCGGCAACCTGCTGGCGCAATGGCCGCTGGGCCGGCTGTCCGACCGGGTCGACCGGCGCATGGTCATGCTCGGCGCCAGCGTCGTCACCATCCTGGTGTCGCTGGCGCTGGCCCTGGCGCGGCCCGATTCGGACTGGCTGCTGGCGGCGCTGTTCGGCCTGTGGGGCGCGGCCTCGATCTCGACCTACGGCATCTGCGTCGCCCATGCCAACGACCTGGCGCCGCGCGGCACCGCCGTGGCGCTGTCGAGCAGCCTGCTCTTGTGCTGGGGCGTCGGCGCCTGCGCCGGGCCGCTGGTGGCGTCGACCGTGATGGGCTGGGTCGGGCCCCAGGGCCTGTTCCTGCACGGCGCCGCCATCGCCACCGTCACCGCGATCTTCACCGCTTGGCGCATGACCCGCCGCCAGGCCCTGCCGGCGGAAGCGCGCGAGCCTTTCGTCAACCGCCCGGCGACCAGCCCGATCGTCGGCGAGATGACCGCGCGCGAGTCAGGGAAGCGGGGCTGAAGCGGCCCCTCGCTGAAACGGCCCCGGCTGAAATGGATCGGGCGGCCCGGAGGCCGCCCGCTTCACCGCAACAAGACGACTTCGCGACGGCCGCTAGGCCGTCCGCCGCGACGCGGGCTGCACGGCGAGACGAGGGGCTGTCATTTTCGCCGGCGCCGCGGCGGCTCCGCGTCCGCGCCGCTCGCCTGCGAAGTCGCCTCGTCTCGCCAATCCTCGCCCCGCGCTGAGCAGCCTCGACAGCTCGCGCCGGGCCCGGGACAGGCGGCTCTTCACCGTGCCGACGGCGCAGTTGCAGATCTCCGCTGCCTCCTCGTAGCTGAAGCCCGAGGCCCCGACCATCAGCAGGATCTCGCGCTGGTCGGGCGTCAGCATCATCAGCGCCCGGCGGAAATCCTGGAACTCCAGCTTCGCATCCTGCGACGGCGGCACCCAGAGAAGGTCGAGATCGACCCCGTCCTTCGGCTCGGCCACGAATTTGCGGCGCCGCAGCTGGTTGACATACTGGTTGCGCAGGATCGTGAAGATCCAGGCCCGGAAGTTGGTGCCCGGCGTGAACTGGCTCTCGGCCCGGAGCGCGCGAAGAATCGCGTCCTGGACCAGATCATCGGCGCGATCCGCATCACCGCTGAGCGAACGGGCGAAGGCCCGCAGATGCGGGATCGCCTTGGTCAGCTCGGCGTGAAAGTCGAACGGCACATTCCCCTCCTTGTTGACGCCGACGGCAGGGCCGCCCACGCGGGATCGATGGCGGTGCGGTCGGAACTGTCGGCACCGAATAAGGCAGAAATTCGGCCCATCCGCCATCCGCCCGGGCTGTTTCGGTCAGCGATCCTTGTCCTCCTTCTTCTCGCCGGCGCCCTTGGCGCCGTCCTCGAGCATCTTCATCAGGTCGTCCGGCAACGGCTCCTCCAGCACCGGATCGTACAGCGATCGGAGCTGCTGCGAGAGCCAGTTGTCGAATTGCGGCGGCCGCTTCAGGCGGTCCGGTGCCGGACGGCCAGGGTCGGCCGGCCGCGCCCCCGCTTCCCGCCTTCGCGTTTTCTCGCCGCGCCGTCGATTCATCAACGCTCGATCCCGCTCTGCTTCGGCCAGTGGTGGTACGCTACATTACCAATCCCCGACCGGGATGGAAGTTCCTGTGCCACCCCTTGCCCACAAGCCGGTTCTGCGGCATTGGAACGGATTGCGATCCGCGGCATCGGCCGCTAAGCATAGCGCTGGACGGGCAAGCCCTTCCGCACTCGAAGGTGGACGCGATGACCGGCACTTCGCAAGAGATCCTGAAGCACCTGCCCTACCTGCGGCGCTATGCCCGGGCCCTGGTCGGGTCGCAGGAGCGGGGCGACCAGTACATGCGGGTGTTCCTGGAGGCGATCCTGGAAGATCCGCAGCGGATCCCGGCGGATGGCAACCTGCGGGTCCAGATCTTCGCCGTGTTCCACGACGTCTGCACCCTGCTGCACGCCACCGACGAGGAGGGCGCCACGGCGCCGCTGGAAGGGCTGGTGCCGGTCGAGGCCCGGCTGTCGCAGCTGACGCCGACGCAGCGCCAGGTGCTGCTGCTGGTGTCGCTGGAGGGCTTCTCCTTCGCGGATGTCGGCTTCATCCTGCACCTGCCGGAAGCGGAGGTGCGCGACCTGCTGGATGCCGCCCGCAAGGAGATGCAGCGCCAGCACCCGGCCCGGATCCTGATCGTCGAGGACGAGCCGCTGATCGCCATGGACATCGCCCGCATCGTCGAGGACATGGGCCACACCGTCTGCGGCACTGCCGCCGACCATGCCGCCGCCGTCGCCCTGGCGAAGCGCGAGTCGCCGCACATCGTGCTGGCCGACATCCAGCTCAAGGGCGGCGACAGCGGCATCGAGGTGGTGCAGGACATCCTGCGCGGCATCTCGGTGCCGGTGGTCTTCGTCACCGGCTTCCCCGAGCGGCTGCTGACCGGCGAGCGGCTGGAGCCGACCTTCGTCGTCACCAAGCCGTTCAAGCCCGAGGCCCTGGTCTCGGTGATCGGCCAGGCGCTGGCGATGCATCCGCCGCTCGCGCCGGCCTGACACCGGGATGGCGACCGGGTCAAGCGGCGGCTCCATCATGACCTCCGCCCTGATCACCGCCATCGACACCCGCGAGGAGCGCGACGTGATCGCGGCCCGGCAGCGTGTCCGGCTGGTGGCGACCGAGCTGGGCTTCGACGGCCGCGACCGGGTGCGCATCGTCGCCGCAGCCTCGGCCATGACCCGCGGCTTCCTGGCGCGCTTCGAGCAGGCCAACCTGTCGCTGCTGGTCACCGCCGGCCCGCCGATGGCGCTGGAGATCGTGCTGGCCGCGCCGCGCCGGCCGCTGGGCCAGGGGCAGCCGCAGCGGCCGCGCCTGGACACCGCGGCGGTGCGGGCCTTGATGGATTCGATCGAGCTGCGCCACGCCCGCGGCCTGGTCCGGCTGG
Organism: Inquilinus sp. OTU3971; assembly: GCF_038440215.1. NCBI lineage: Bacteria > Pseudomonadati > Pseudomonadota > Alphaproteobacteria > Rhodospirillales > Rhodospirillaceae > Inquilinus > Inquilinus sp. OTU3971. Next base: position 15,173 of record NZ_JASATH010000023.1, read on the forward strand.
TGATGCGCAAGGAGCTGCCGGCCAGCGGCGGCCGCGAACCGACCGCGCTGGCGCACCGGACCATGGCGGCGCTGGCGGACGAGACCGGCGTCGATCCCTTCGAGGAGGTGCACCGCCAGACCGTGGAGCAGATCGCCAGCCTGACCGAGTTGCGCCAGCGTGAGGAGCAGCTGATCGCCGCCAACGCCCAGCTGCGCGAGGTCGAGCGGGCGCTGCGCGCCAGCCTGGAGGAGAAGGACGTGCTGATGCGCGAGGTGCATCACCGCGTCAACAACAACCTGCAGATCATCTCCAGCCTGCTCAACCTGCAGGCCTCGCGCGCCACCGAGCCGGCGGTGCGGGAGGAGCTGGCGGTGGTCGGCCATCGCATCCAGTCGCTCAGCCTCGTGCACCAGAAGCTGTACCATTCGGACGACCTGTCCCATATCGACGCCGGCGGCTATGTCCAGGAGCTGTGCGCCCATCTGCAATCCGCCTTCGCCACCAGCACCGGCCCGGTGGCGCTGACGGTCGAGGCGCCGCGGCAGCAGATCCCGCTCGACAACGCCATCCATCTCGGCCTGATCGTCAACGAGCTGGTGACCAACAGCCTGAAGCACGGCTTCCGCGACGGCCGCGGCGGCCGCATCGCGGTGTCGCTGCGGCGCACCGACGACGACAGCCTGACCCTGACCATCGTCGATGACGGCCGGCCCGACGACGGCAACCGGCGCGGCTTCGGCATGACCCTGGTCGAGGCCATGGTCCGCCGCCTGGACGGCACCCTGACCATCGACCGGAACGGCGGCACCCGGACCACCTTGACCGTGCCGGTGCCGAAATCGGCTCCGCAAATTCGTTCCGAATCAGGGCTCTAGGAAGAAGAATCGCTGCGCAACGTCAACTTCGGCGTCTATAGTATTGATAGCGAAATACAAGCTGAATTGTATGGCAATTTTCTTCGTCTGATCAATGACCTCGCGCCGATCCTTTAGAAAAACACTCCACACTTGCGGAATTTATGGTATAGTTCTTCGTGCAGTACCTTCTGCACCCTTCCGCTTCCTAACGACCTCAACCAAGCCGCGGTCCCCCGCGGCTTGTTTTTGCGTGGGTGCCGGCCGGGCTCAGGGGACGACGAAGGTGAGCGGGATCTCGGTCGTCGACTTGATTTCCTCCATGGCGAACATGGAGGTCACGTCCGCCAGCTCGATGCGCGCGATGATCTTCCTGTAGAGCGCGTCGTAGCTGGCGATATCGGCGACATAGGCTTTGAGCAGGTAGTCGATCTCACCGCTCATGCGATAGACGTCGACAATCTCCGGCAGGTCGCGCACGGCGCCGCTGAAGCGCTCGAGCCACTCGACCGTGTGCTGGTTCGTCCGCACGGCGATGAACACCGTCACGCCGACATTGAGGGCCGCCTTGTCGAGCAGCGCCACGCGCTTGCGGACGATGCCCGCCTGTTCCAGCTTCTGCACGCGGCGCCAGCACGGCGTGGCGGAGATGCCGGCCTTCGCAGCGAGGTCGGCCAGCGCGATCGTCGCATCCGCCTGCAGCGCCTTCAGGATCCTGAGGTCGATCTCGTCGAGCTTGAGCGACGTCGGCGGGGCCATGGCATGGGGCTCCTTTCTGCGGCGGCTGGGATCTCCTCCTTGGGTAGAGGACGTCGCCCGGGAAGCCAATGATAGAATGAATTTCCACCATTCTGGCTAGATTCGAAATCCCCTTCCGCCTTTCGACCCGGTTTCCGGCAACAACGCAAACCAGTTCCGGCCGACCGGCCCTACCCTGTCTCTCATCGGTCGAGAGGCAGGGCGAACCATGAATCACGCGGCGATGTCAGAAGCCTTCCGGTCCACCGCCCGGTGGAGAGGCACGATGCTGAGGACCCTGACGGAATTCGGCGGATCGCCGCTGGCGATGCTGGAGCATGTCGCGGCCCATCCCGACCTCGTCTGCGATCTCGACCTGGAGCGCAAGCCCGGCAGCTACGCCCGCACCCTGCTCTGGGGCGATGCCGAGACCAGCGTCTGGGCCATGGTGTGGGACCGCGGCGCCCGGACGGCGATCCATGACCATCACTGCTCCTGCGCCTTCGGCATCGTCAGCGGCCTCCTGACCGAGAACCGCTTCCGGGCCCTGGACGAGGTACGGGTGGCGAAGACCTGGGAGACCGTGCACCGGCCCGGCGCCATCGCGTCCCTGGCGACGACCCAGCCCAACATCCATCAGATGGTCAATGACAGCGGCGCGATCGCGATCTCGCTGCACATCTACGGCTTCGACCCCCGCGTGCACGACTCGTCGGTCGACCGGGAGTACGTGGCCACAGGAGACCGTCCGTAAATGCTACTGGCGCGGCCGTCTGACGGCGGTTTCTCCGCTTCCGGTGCTCACGCACCAAACGTGCGCTGCGCTCCGGTTCTCGAAACCACCGCCAACCGACTCACGCCAGCGCATTTCCAAACGGTCTCCGAGGCTCTGCCCGTCCGGGATCAGCCTCCCACACTCGCCTGCAGCACCGGGGCGCCGTGGGTATGCGGGATCTTGTCGGCGAACACCTTGACGAAATCGTCCACCGCATGGTCTGCCGCGGGCGGCCGCAGCGCCTCGTCCGTGTAAGCCGATGCCGCCGGATCGGCCAGCACCCGCTTCATGATGGCGCGGTAGCGCCGGAGCAGCGTGAGCCACTGCGCGGCCACGGTGACGAACTCGGCGGCGCGGCGGGGATAGAAGATCAGCGGGTTCTCGATCGGCAGGCCGTGCCGCCGCTGGGTCCGCAGCTTGCGGCGGGCATAGCCGAACTGGAGCGGATGCACGCCCTCGATCCGCGACGCGCCGGAGAACACGGTGAGGATGTCGGCGATCTTCTTGAGGCTGAGGCCGCTGACCGCCGCGCGCCGCAGCACCGTCTCGACATGGTCGTCGGTGTAGTAGCGGGCCCAGGCATCGCGATAGACGCCGTTCCACTCCTCCTTCGACATCATCGCATGGCCGGTGCAGACATGCTCGAGGTCGTATTTGTTCATGTCCGGGTCCATCGGCACCTGCTTGAGATACAGGTTCTTGTGGTCCTCCGAGCCGGGCAGCGGCGTCAGGCAGAAGAATTCGAGGATGTCGATCGGCAGCTCGCGCTTGATGATCTCGATGTCGCGGGCGATGGTCTGCGGCGTATCGGTCGGGAAGCCGAGGATATAGCCGGCCCAGGTCATCACCTTCTGGCTGCGCCAGGCCTGCAGCATCTCACGGTATTCCCAGATCTTGTTCTGGCGCTTCTTGGTGTTGAGCAGCGATTCCGGGTTGATGTTCTCGAGCCCGATGAAGACGGCGTTGCAGCCGGCGCGCGCCGCCTTCTCGATGAAGTTCGGGATGCGGTGGCACAGCGTGTCGACCTGCAGCACCAGGCGGATCCGGAAGCGGTGCTGCTCGCGCAGCTCGATCAGCCGGTCGAGGATCGGCTCCCAGTTGCGGTTGCGGGCGAAATTGTCGTCGGTGACGAAGAAGCGGGTGACACCCTGCGCCTGATTGGCGCGCACGATCGCCTCGACGTCGTCCGCGGTGCGGTAGCGCGACTTCCGCCCCTGGACATTGATGATGGTGCAGAACGAGCATTGGAACGGGCAGCCGCGCCCGGCATCGAAGCTGGTGTAATGGCCGGCGATCCGCTGCACCACGTCGCGCGGCAGGATCGGCAGCGTCGCCGCCGCCATCTCGGGCATGTCGGCGAGGTAGTTGTAGATCGGCTTGAGCTGACCGGCATCGATGTCGCGCAGCAGGGCGCCGAGGCGGCCCTCGCCCTCGCCCGCGTAGAGGCTGATGCCGAGGTCGAGCGCCTGCTGCAGGTCGGGCGGCAGCTCCGGCAGCATCGAGATGCAGCCGCTGACATGGAAGCCGCCGACCACCACCGGCAGGCCGGCCGCGCGGAACCGGCGCCCGAGATCGAGCGCGCGGGGATACTGGTTCGACTGCACGCCGACCAGCGCCACGAAGCCGGCCCCCGCCTCGCGGATGCGGCGCGTGATCGCGGCGACATCGACGACGGTGTTGCATTCGTCATAGGCCTCGATGTCGATATCGACATCCGGCCCGAGCACCCGCTCCGCGGCGCACTCCGTCAGCAGGCCGTGGACGCTGGCGAGGCTGTTGGAGGGGATGGTCGAGCGCCGCCACTGGATGACATAGCCGTCGTCGTCGTAATGTGACGGTTTCACCAGAACGATCCGAAACGCCCGTGCCCCCATGGCGCTCACTCCACTCGTTGGTGGTATTTAGTATCTGCTCCGGCGTTCGGGCCGATCGCTGCCCCGATCACATCCCGACGCCACCCAATTCATGCACCGCAATTGTGTGATTCAAGCACGATCACCATGAGTCTGTCACAGCAATTCGGTCGGGGGCATAATGTCGGACATCACGACTTTTGCCGGTATTTGAAGGAATCGTTGATCCGGCCGACGATGTAGTCGCCGGCATCGACCGGCGGGTAGTGCGGTTCCTCCCCCTGCCCCAGGTTCAGGTCCCGCGGGTCGACCGCCGCGGTGTAGGTCGGGTCGTAGAAGGTGGCGATCGACAGGCGCTTGCGGCCGCTGCGATTCACCACCCGGTGCGGGGTCGAGGCGAAGCGGTCGTTCGACCAGCGCGCCAGCAGGTCGCCGACATTGATCACGAAGGTGCCGTCGACCGGCACCGCGTCGATCCACTGCCCGTCCTTGCGCTGGACCTCGAGCCCGCCGGTCTGGTCCTGCCACAAGAGGGTGATGCAGCCGTAATCGGTGTGCGGCGCCACGCCGAACTGCTCGGCGCCGAGATCGGCCGGCTGCGGCGGGTAGAACACCGCCTGGGTGCGCTGCATGCGCTTGGCGTAGCGCTCGGCGAAGAAGTCCGGCGCGATGCCGAGGCTGAGCGCCACGGCCCGCAGCAGATAGGCGCCGCAGACCCCGATCGCCTCGTAGTAGCGGTAGAAGTCGCGCCGCACCTCCGGCATGAAGGACGGCCAGTTGTTCGGCCCGCGCAGCGCCTGGCCCGCCAGCACGTCGGGGTCGTCCTCCGGCAGCTCCAGCCCGGTCGAGAAGAACTCCTTGTAGTCGGGCTTCTTCGCCCCGTACATCAGCGCCCCGCCGATCTCGTGGAAGCCGCGGTGGCGCTGGTTGACCTTGACCTGGCGCTTGGTCTCGACCGGCAGGTCGAAGAAGCGCCGCATGGTGGCGACCGCCGCGTCGATCACATCCTGTGGCACGCCGTGATTGCGGATGTAGAAGAAGCCGACCCGGGTGCAGGCGGCATGGATCTGCGCCGCCGCCTGTGCCGTGCCCGCCGGATCGCCGGCGACCACGGGCGCGAAATCGACGATCGGAAGGCCCAGGGTCTCGGTCATCTCATCCTCCCACTGCTTCGGCGGCGGCCGGCGAATCCTGCCAGAAGGCGTTGCGCCGGCGGTAATTGTCCAGGAACTGGCGGATCCGGGGATGCCCGTCCTCGAGGAAGATCTGCCGCGGCGGCCCCTTGGCCAGGATCCGGCCCTCGTCGACGAACACGACGGAGGTCGCCACCTGGGCGGCGAAGCCCATCTCATGGGTCACCACCACCATGGTCATGCCGTCGCGGGCCAGCGCGCGCATCACCTCCAGCACCTCGCCGACCAGCTCCGGGTCGAGCGACGAGGTCGGCTCGTCGAACAGCATGATCTCCGGCTCCATCGCCAGCGCCCGGGCGATCGCCACGCGCTGCTGCTGGCCGCCGGAGAGCTGCGACGGGTAGGAGCCGCCCTTGCCGGCCAGCCCGACCCGGTCGAGCGCGGCCTGGGCCTTGCGCGCCGCCTCGGCCCGGGGCAGCCGGCGGACACGGACCAGCGCCTCGGCGACATTGCCGAGCGCGGTCATGTGCGGCCACAGGTTGAACTGCTGGAACACCATGCCGACATTGCGCCGCGCCTTGCGGATCCCGGCCTCGCCCATGCGCCGACGCTTGCCGGCCTTGTCCGTGACCCAGCCGATCGGCTCGCCGTCGATGCGGATCTCGCCGGCATCGTGCTCCTCGAGGAAGACCATGCAGCGCAAGAGCGTGCTCTTGCCCGAGCCGGAGGGGCCGACGATGCAGACCACCTCGGACTGGTCGATCTCGAGGTCGACGCCCTTGAGCACCCGGGTCGCGCCGAACTGCTTGGTGACGCCGCTGAGCTGGATCAAGGCCCGCCGGGTCATGACGCCGGCACCAGGAAGCGGCCGACCCGGCGCTCGGCCCAGCGGCCGAAGCCGGCGGCGACCTCGACCAGGCCCCAATAGATCAGCGCCAGGGCCAGCGTCGTCTCGACGAAGGCGAAGGTCTCGGCGCCGATGCCGCGGATGACGAAGGTCAGCTCGGGAATGGTGACGATCGACAGGATCGCAGTCTCCTTGCTGAGGAGGATGACCATATTGACCAGGGCCGGCAGGATCACCACCAGCATCTGCGGCAGCACGATCCGCATCAGGATGGTGGCGCGGCCCATGCCGAGGCAGGCGGCGGCCTCGACCTGGCCCTTCGGCACGGCCTCGAAGCCGGCGCGGAAGATCTCGGCGAAATAGGCGCCGGCATAGAGGCCGAGGCCGAGCAGCCCGGCCTCGATCGGGTCGAGCACCAGGCCGAAGCCGGGGCCGCCGTAGTAGAGAATGAAGAGCTGCACCAGGAACGGCGTGCCGCGGATTACCTCGATGACGACCCGGACCGCGGCGCGGACGATCCGGCCGAGGCCGCGCTGCATCAGCGCCAGGGCGAAGCCGAGGACGAGGCCGATGACGACGCCGGCGATCCAGGTGCCGAGGGTGACGCCGAGGCCGGACAGGACCTCGTCCCAGCGGTCGAGGATGACGGCAGGATCGAAGCTCATCGCCCGGCCCCCAGCCGCCGCTGCAGCCATACGCCGAGGCCGGACAAAGCGAGATTCAGCACGAGGTAGAGCACGCCGCCGGCGAGGTAGATCTCGAGCGGCCGGTAGCTGGTGGCGACGATGTTCTGGCTGACCCGCGTCAGCTCCGCCACCCCGACCACCGAGATCAGCGACGAGGCCTTCAGGATCATGGTGCACTCATTGACCAGCGCCGGCATGGTCAGGCGCAGCGCCAGCGGCACCCGGATGCGCCAGAGCACCTGGGACGGCCGGAAGCCGAGCAGCCGCGCCGCCTCCAGCTGCCCCCCAGGCACGCCGAGGAAGCCGCCGCGCAGGATCTCCGCCATATAGGCCGCGGTGCACAGGGCCAGTGCCGCGATCGCCGCGACCAGCGGCGGCACGTCGATGCCGATGAAGGGAAGCAGGTAGAAGACCAGCAGCAGCTGCACCAGGAGCGGCACGCCGCGGAAGAAGCTGACGTAGAGCGTGCCGGCCCGGCGCGGCCCGGGCCGGTGCGACAGCCGCAGCATGCAGATGCCGACCGCGATCAGGAAGCCGAGCCCGAGCGACACGGCCGAGACCCAGAGGGTCGTGCCCGCGCCCTTCAGGAGCAGCGGCAGGCTCTTCAGGATGACAGCCGTGCTGAACAGGGCAACCTCTCAGGCGAACCGGTGGAGGGGCGGCCCGGTCAGACGTTCGGGTCGGTCACCTGGGCGGGCACGTCCATCTCGACCCCGAACCACTTCTTCTGGATCGCGGCGAGGCGGCCGTCGGCCTTCATCTTGGCGAGGGCCGCGTCGATCGCGTCGAGCAGCGGCGCGGTGTCGGCGTCCTTGCGGCCGAGATAGCCGAAATAGACCTTCTTGCCGAAGGGCGGCAGCACCACCTCGAAGGTCTCCGACCGCTGCTCCGCGACATAGGCGATGTTCGGCAGGGAGTTGCCGACGGCGACGATCCGGCCGGCCGCGAGGTCGGCATAGGCCTGGTTGTTGTCGACATATTCGCGCACCTCGGCGCCGCCCGGCAGGGTCGCCACATAGGCCTTGAGCTGCTCGAGCTGCGAGGAGGCCTTGCCGGCGCCGACCACCTTGCCGGCGATGTCCTCGGGCTTCGCCACCGAGCTGTCGCCGGCCCGCTTGAGCAGCGCGACCGAGGCGTCGGCGATCGGTGAGGTGAAGCGGTAGCGCTCCATCCGCGCCTTGGTGATCGTCACCGGCCCGGCGACGACCTGGAACTTGCCGGCCTCGAGCCCCGGCAGGACGCTGTCCCAGGGCAGGTCGACGAAGCTGATCTTGACCCCGAGTTCCTTGCCGATCTCGTCGAACACCTCGACGTTCAGCCCCTTGTGCTCGCCATCCTCGGAGAAATCGAACGGCGCGAACTGCATCTCGGTGCCGACCACCAGCTCGCCGGACGACTTCACCTGGCTCAGCAGATCGGCCGCATGCCCCTGCGGCGCGGCGGCCAGGCTTCCCACGGCCATCAGGCCGGCAACGAACGCTCCCAGAACCCGCATCATATGCCTCCACATCCCTGATCTTTGTCGACCGCACGGCGTTGCAGTGCCGCGCAGCTCTTGCGGTTCTTAGACTTTGCCCTCCCCGGAGACAACCGCGCGGTCCGTGCCATCGCGGTTTCGGCAACGGTGTCCGGACCTGTATAGACATGTCAAGTGGCGGCTTTCCCCCGGTTTTCCCTGTGGCTTCCGCCGGCTTTCCCCTTATCCTCTCGTGAAAGGCGGCGCCTGTGGCGAGAGGGGGCCTGCCGCGACCAGGGGAGGACGCGATGCTCGGGCGGATGCAGCACGAACCCTTGCAGATCGGATCGCTGCTCGACCATGCGGCGCGGCTGCACCGGGGCTCCCGGATCGTCACCCAGCGCCGTGACGGCAGCACCGTCACCCATACCTATCCGGAGATTGCCGCCCGCACCGCCCGGCTGGCGAACGCCCTGGTCGGGCGCGGCGTGGCGCTGGGGGAACGGCTGGCGACGCTGGCCTGGAACGACCACCGGCATCTCGAGCTCTATTACGGCGTCAGCGGCATCGGCGCGGTGTGCCACACGGTCAATCCGCGGCTGTTCCCGGACCAGATCGCCTACATCCTGGCCGATGCCGGCGACACGCACCTGTTCCTCGACCCGATGTTCCTGCCCATCCTGGCCGGGATCGGCGACCGGCTGCCGGCGGTGCTGAAGACCCTGGTGCTGCTGGAGCCACCGGCCGAGCCGGTGCCGCCCGCCCTCGCCGCCCGCTTCGAGATCCTGGACTACGAGGCGCTGATCGCCGGCCAGGCCGACGCCTTCGACTGGCCGGTGCTGGACGAGAACACGGCCGCCTTCCTCTGCTACTCCTCCGGCACCACCGGCGAGCCGAAGGGCGTGCTGTCGTCCCACCGCTCGACCCTGCTGCACGCCTATGCCGCCAACCAGCCGGACGCCTTCGGGCTGCGCGCGACCGACACCGCCATGCCGGTGGTGCCGATGTTCCATGTCAACGCCTGGGGCATCCCCTTCGTCGCGCTGCTGGCCGGCGCGTCGCTGGTGCTGCCGGGGCCGCGGCTGGACGGCGCCTCGCTGTTCCGGCTGATCGAGGCGACCGGCGTGACCTTCTCGGCCGGCGTGCCGACGATCTGGCTCGGCCTGCTGGCCCATCTGCGCGAGAGCGGCGGCCGCTTCGCCCGCCCGCCGCGGCTGGTGATCGGCGGCTCGGCCTGCCCCCTGCCGATGATCGAGGCGTTCGAGCGCGACTACGGCGTCGAGATCGGCCATGCCTGGGGCATGACCGAGACCAGCCCGATCGGCCTGTTCAACGCGCCGAAGCCGGAGACGGCGGGGCTGGATGAGGCCGCACGGCTGGCGTTGAAGCGCAAGCAGGGCCGGCCGATCCCGGGGATCCGGCTGCGCATCGCCGACGCCGAGGGAAACGACGTGCCGGCCGACGGCCTCGCCTTCGGCGAGATCCTGGTGCGCGGCCCCTGGGTCGCCGCCGCCTATTTCGGCCGCGACGACGACCCCGCCTTCACCCCCGACGGCTGGTTCCGCACCGGCGATGTCGCCACCATCGATAGCAGCGGCTATGTCGAGATCGTCGACCGGGCCAAGGACGTGATCAAGTCGGGCGGCGAATGGATCAGCTCGATCGCGCTGGAGAACATCGCCGTCGGCCACCCGAAGCTGCGCGAGGCGGCGGTGATCGGCGCCCGCCACCCGAAATGGGACGAGCGGCCGGTGCTGATCGCGGTGCCGGCCGAGGGGGCGGCCCCCACGAAGGACGAGATCCTGGCCTGGTTCGACGGCAAGGTCGCGAAATGGTGGCGGCCGGACGACGTGGTGTTCGTCGAAGAGCTGCCGCACACCGCCACCGGCAAGCTGCTGAAAAGCGAGCTGCGGAAGCGGTATAGGGATCACCTGGCGGGGTAAGGCCGCCCTCATCTGTCATCCTCGGGCTTGGCAGCCAGAGCGGTTCTTCGTGGCCCCTGGATTGCCGAGTCAAGCCTGGCAATGACAGGAGCGTGAGGCTAGACTCGCCCTCTCACCCCAGCACCAGGTCGTCGCGGTGGATCATCTCGTCCCGGCCGCGATAGCCGAGGATGGTCTCGATCTCGCGGCTCTTGTGGCCACGGATGCGGTCGGCGTCGTCGGAATCATAGGCCGAGAGGCCGCGGGCCAGCACCCGGCCGTCCCCATCCTTGACCGCGATCGGGTCGCCACGGCGGAAGCTGCCCTCGATCGCGGTCACCCCGGCCGGCAGCAGGCTGCGGCCATCCGCCAGCGCCCTGGCCGCGCCGGCATCGATCACCACCGCCCCGACCGGCTTGAGCGACCCGGCGATCCAGCGCTTGCGGGCGGTACGCGGCTCCGCCCCCGGCACGAACCAGGTGCAGGGCGCGCCGCATTCGATGCGCTGCAGCGGCGCCGCCTCCTTGCCCATGGCGATGACCATGCGGCAGCCGGCGCCCATGGCGATGCGGGCGGCGACCAGCTTGGTGACCATGCCGCCGGAGGAGTAACCGGGCAGCGCCTCGCCGGCCATCGCCTCGATCTCCGGCGTCAGTTCGCCGACCTCGGGGATCAGCGTCGCCGACGGGTCGCGCTTCGGGTCGGCGGTGTAGAGCCCGTCGATGTCGGACAGCAGCACCAGCGTGTCGGCCGAGATCATCTGCGACACCCGCGCCGCCAGCCGGTCGTTGTCGCCGAAGCGGATCTCGGCCGTCGCCACCGTGTCGTTCTCGTTGATCACCGGCACCGCGCCGAGCCGCAGCAGCGTCTCGATCGTGGCGCGGCCGTTCAGGTGGCGGCGGCGGTCCTCGGTGTCCTGCAGCGTCAGCAGGATCTGGGCCACGGTGATGTCGTGCCGGGCCAGCGTCTCCTGATAGGCATGGGCCAGGCGGATCTGGCCGGTGGCGGCGGCCGCCTGCTTCTCCTCCAGCCTGAGCGCCCGGCCCTTGAGGCCGAGATGCTCGCGCCCCGCCGCGATCGAGCCGGAGGAGACGATCACCACCTCCTGCCCGCGCGCGCGGCAGCGGGCAACGTCGTCGGCCAGCGCGTCCAGCCAGGCGCGGCGCAGCTGCCCGGTGCGCGGGTCGACCAGCAGGGCGGAACCGACCTTGACGACGATGCGGCGGGCCTGGGCAAGGGAAGCGGTCATGACGGCATTCGGCGGGGAAGATGCGAGGCCCCCTTCCTAGCCCTCCGGCCGCATCGGAGCCAAGCCGTTCCGCGACCCGCCCTCCCCTCGCCGCGGCACGGCGGCTATGATCCGGCGCGACGCCCGATTCCAAGGAACCCTCATGACCGAGGTCGCGACCGTCCTGCTGTTCTCCTACGGCACGCTGCAGCAGGAGAACGTCCAGCTGTCATCCTTCGGCCGCCGGCTGGAGGGATCGCCCGACGCCATGCCGGGCTGGCGGCGCGGCGAGATCGAGATCACCGACCCCGAGGTCATCCGCACCAGCGGCAAGCGCTTCCACCCGATCGTCGAGCCCAGCGGCGACGCGGCGGATGCGGTGGCGGGGACGGTGTTCCGCATCACCGAAGCCGAGCTCGCCGCCGCCGACGCCTATGAGGTGTCGGACTACAAGCGAATCCTGGTCCGGCTGCGCTCCGGCCTCGAGGCCTGGGTCTACGTCCGGGCCTGAGCGCGGCCCTCAGGCCCGGCCGAGCGCCCGGCGGATCGCGGTCTCGACCGGCGAATAGGCTCCGTCCGGCCGCTCCAGACGATAGGGCTCGGCCAGGCCGAGCGAGGGCTGTGCCAGGAAGCGCGGCTCCGTCCCGCGATGCTTCTGCGCCGCATGGATCATGAAGGGGTGGCACAGATAGACCGTGCCGGCCTCGCCGGTCGCCAGCGCCTCCGGCCGGCCGGCGCCGACCCGGTCAACCCGTGGGGTGGCCAGCCCCGCCTCCCCTGCCGGCTCGAGGAACCGGGCCATGTCGAGGTGCGAGCCGACCCGGAGCCGCGTCGGCGCGTCGAGCGGGCCGATGTCGGAGAACAGGAACAGCATCACCAGGGCGCGGCCGCGCGAGCTGACATTCACCCGCCAGGACGAGAAGTCCTCGCGCTCATTCGGGTCGCTGCTGTCGCCCGGGAAGCTGACATCGACATGCCAGCCGTCGTCCTTGGGCGCCGACCGCGCCGGGAAGCGGACCGGGAAGGTGCCGAGATCGGCGCGCGGCTGCCAGCGGCCCTGGCCGACCAGCTGGTCGAGCGCGGCGCGGAGGACCGGCGTGTTCGCCGCCTGCCGGAACGGCTCCTGCCCGTACCAGCCGAGCCGGACGACCGGCTGCGTCCAGGTCTTCGGGTCCTGCGGGTCGCAGGGCAGGTCCCGCCACAGGATGGCGCGGCCCTGCTCGGCCAGCTCCCGGGAGAACGCCCCGTCGATGCGGATGAATCCGTCCGCGATGAAGCGCTCCAACTGCGCATCGTCAAGCGCGGCGCCGGAATGATTGATGGTCGTGGAAACTCCTCTCCGCCGTCCGTTGACGGCATCACTGTCCGATCCTCATCGAGGCTGCTGTCAGCGCCCGGGGAAGCGGAGCCGGATGGCGGAGAGAATCATCATGACCGCAGGATAACGCATCCGGCAGGGAATGGAATCAGGCTGCGGCGAGCCTCAATCGCTCAGTCGGAGTCGGACGGCGCCCATGGGGTGATGTCCACTGGCGCCGCCTCCTCCTCGACCGCAGCCGGGCGGCTCTCGGCGATGCGGGCCCAGAGCAGGCGCAGCACGTCCTGCACCCCGCCGCCGGTGGCGCCGGACAGGGCGACGACCTTGGCCTTGCGGCCGGCCGCCGCCTTCAGCGCCTTCAGCCGCGCAGTCACCGTCTCCTTGTCGAGCGCGTCGGTCTTGTTCAGCCCGACGATCTCCGGCTTGCCGGCGAGGCCGCCGCCATAGGCCGCGAGTTCGCCGCGCACCACGCGATAGGCCTCGGCGACATCCTCCTGGGTGCCGTCGACCAGGTGCAGCAGCACGTTGCAGCGCTCGACATGGCCGAGGAAGCGGTCGCCCAGCCCGGCGCCCTCATGTGCGCCCTCGATCAGGCCGGGGATGTCGGCCAGCACGAACTCGTGGTCGTCGCTGCGAACCACGCCGAGATTCGGGTGCAGCGTGGTGAAGGGGTAGTCGGCGATCTTCGGCTTGGCCGCGGTGGTGGCAGCCAGGAAGGTCGATTTGCCGGCATTGGGCAGGCCGACCAGCCCGGCATCGGCAATCAGCTTCAGTCGCAGCCAGACCCACCGCTCCTCCCCCGGCCAGCCGGGATCGAAGCGGCGCGGGGCGCGGTTGGTCGAGGTCTTGAAATGGGCGTTGCCGAAGCCGCCGTCGCCGCCCTTGAGCAGCCGGAGACGCTGCCCGACCTCGGTCAGGTCGGCCAGCACCTCCTCCTTCTCCTCGTCCAGCACCTGGGTGCCGACCGGGACGCGCAGCACCGCATCGCCCCCGGCGGCGCCGAAGCGGTCGGAGCCCATGCCGTGATGGCCGCGCTCGGCCTTGAAATGCTGCTGGTAGCGGTAGTCGATCAGGGTGTTCAGCCCGTCCACCGCCTCGATCCAGACGTCGCCGCCGCGGCCGCCATCGCCGCCGCTCGGGCCGCCGAACTCGATGAACTTCTCGCGCCGGAAGGCGACGCAGCCATTCCCGCCGTCGCCGCTCTTCAGGAAGATCTTGGCTTCGTCGAGGAACTTCATGGCCGAATCGCCCTGTGCCGCCGGCCCCGGGGCCGGCCCTCTTCTTGTCGCATCAAAACAGGAAACGGGGGAATGGTCGCCCATTCCCCCGCTTCACCATAGTCCGTGCCTGCGAGCCCCCGGAAGGGGCGAGGCGTTACTCGGCGGCGTCCGCCTGGGCGATCGACACCGTCATCCGGCCACCGGCCGACTTGAACTGGACGCTGCCGGGAACCAGAGCGAACAGGGTGTGGTCCTTGCCCATGCCGACATTGACGCCGGGATGGAACTTGGTGCCGCGCTGCCGCACGATGATGTTGCCGGGGATGACGGCCTGGCCGCCGAAAATCTTGACGCCGAGGCGCTGACCCGCCGAATCGCGGCCGTTGCGCGACGAACCACCGGCCTTCTTATGTGCCATCTGTCGATCTCCTCTTTACGCGCCGGCGATGGCGGTGATCTTGAGCACCGTCAGGTCCTGACGGTGGCCCTTCTTCCGCCGGTAGTTCTGGCGGCGCTTCTTCTTGAAGATGATGACCTTCGGGCCGCGGGTCTGCTCGACCACCTCGGCCGTGACCGAGGCCCCGACCAGCACCGGGGTGCCGATCTGGACAGCGCCGTCGCCGCCGAGCATCAGCACCTGGTCCAGGGTAACGGACGAGCCCGCCGCGCCGGCGCGGCGCTCGACGGTGATGAGCTGGTCCTGGGCGACCCGGTACTGTTTCCCACCGGTGCGGATGACTGCGAACATGGTCAAGCTGCCGTCGACTAGGAGAACGCCCCTTGCGGTTCGTCCTCAGGTGATCAAAAACGAGCACGGGTGCCAGCCGGAACCAGCACCCGTGTCCGTGAACGCGGCACTATAGTCAGGCGCGCCGGCGTGTCAACGGCGGAATGCGGAAGCGGGGATTCCACCTCCGCAATCGACGCTTGCATGGCCGAACGCTCTCCACTATGGTCCGCGCCGGCCACGCGGAGGGGGTCTTTCGGACCGCCCGCCATGCCTCTGCGGAGAGGTGCTAGAGTGGTTGAATAGGACGGTCTCGAAAACCGTTGTGTCCGCAAGGGCACCGAGGGTTCGAATCCCTCCCTCTCCGCCATCATTCCTGTGCATATTCAACTGGTTCTGCCGCCGTCAGGCCATCGCGCCGCGGGCGGCGACGGGCCACAGGCATTCGACCCGGCCGTTGCGCATGCCGACATACCAGTCGTAGCGGTCGATCGTCGGGTCGCAATGGCCGGGCACCAGGCGCAGGCGCTCGCCGAGCTTCGGCCGGGCGGCGCCGGGGTCGATCACCAGCCGGCCATGCTCGTCCGACGGCCCCTCGTAGCGGATGCCGTCGCGGCCCCAGACCAGCGGCATGCCGCTGTCGGTGGGCAGCGCCTTGTGGCCGGCATCGACCACGGCGGCGCCGTCGCGCGGCACGCTCATCACTGTCGCCAGCACGAACAGCGCGTGGCGGAAGGGCGGCGGCGGGTCGTTGCGGGCATAGTCCGCATCCATGAAGGCGTAGGAGCCGACCTGCAGCTCGGTGAACACGCCGCTCGCCGCCTCCAGCGCGAAGGTGCCGGTGCCGGCGCCGCCGACGATCGGGCAGTCGAGGCCGGCCCGGCGCAAGCCCTCGACCGTCCGCCCTGCCGCCTCGGCCGCTTCGGCGATGGCGGCGGCACGCTCCTCCGGCGAGCGGCGGTGCTGGGCCCGGCCGTGATAGGCCTGCAGCCCACCGAAGACGAGGTGGCGGCTGGCGGCGATGCGCCGGGCCAGCGCCACCGCCGCCTCCCCCGGCGCCACGCCGCAGCGGCCGGTGCCGACATCGATCTCGACCAGGACCGGCAGCCGCGTGCCCGCCGCCTCGGCCGCGGCCTCGATCGCCGCCACGCCGTCGGCATGGTCGGCGCAGACCGCGACCCGCGCGATCCGGGTCAGCGCCGCCAGCCGCGCCAGCTTGCGCGGGGACACCACCTCGTTGCTGACCAGGATGTCGGGCACCCCGCCCCAGGCCAGCACCTCGGCCTCCGCCACCTTCTGGGTGCATTGGCCGACCGCGCCGCGCGCCAGCTGCAGATGGGCGATGACCGGCGATTTGTGGGTCTTGGCGTGCGGCCGCAGCTTCACCCCGGCCTTCGCGGCCAGCCCGGCCATATGGTCGAGATTGGCCTCGAAGGCGTCGAGGTCGAGGATCAGGGCCGGGGTGTCGACCTCCTCCTCGCGCATGCCGGGCTCGGCCGGCGGCGGCTGCAGCATCGATCGGACTCCCTCGGGCCTAGGCCGCCATCGGCCGGGTCGCGCCCTTCAGCTCGCGGAAATTGTCGCGGATATGGGTCGCCGCCCGCAAGGCCAGGGCCGAGATCGTCGGGGTCGGATTGACCACGCCGCCGGTGGCCAGGATGCTGCCGTCGACGATGAACAGGTTCGGCACGTCCCAGCTCTGGTGCCATTTGTTGACTACGGAGTTCTCCGGGTCGCTGCCCATGCGGCAGGTGCCGATCATGTGCCAGGCCGGGGTGCGGTAGACGCCGTCCTTGTCGCGGTAGTCCTGCAGCTTGACCTCGAAGGCGCCGGCCGCGGTGCCGATGTCGACCAGCCGGTCGAGCATGTAGTTCATCATCCGGCGGTCGTTCTCGCCCGGCGCATAATGCATGGTCGCGACCGGGATGCCGTCGGCGTCGCGCTTCACCGGGTCGAGGGCGACGCGGTTCTCGGGGTTCGGCAGGTCGTCGCCGATGGCGTAGATGCCGATGCCGTGGCCGAAATGGCGCTCGAACCAGCGGTGGTGGTCGCGGCCCCAGGGCGCCCGGGTCTCGGTGATCCAGCCGGCGGCGACCTCGGCGGCGGCCGAGGTGCTGGTCAGGCAGTTGAAGTTGAAGCCGTTGACGAAGCCGCGGCTGGTGTCGGTCTCGGCGAATTGCCGGCTGATCAGCGAGGCGACATAGCCCATATGGCCGTCGATCGGCTCGTCGACCCAGATCTCGGCCCCGACCAGGGTGTGGTGCAGCAGGTTGCGGCCGACCTGATCGGACTGGTTGGCGAGGTTGTCCGACGCCAGCAGCAGCCGCGGCGTGCCGACGCCGTTGGCGGCGACGACCACGATCTCGGCCGGCTGGAACTCGGTGCGGCCGGTCTCGCGGTCGATGTAGAGGGCGCCGGTGGCTCGCCCGTCCCTGCCCTTCTCGATCCGCAGCACCCGGGCGTGGATGCGCAGCTCGGTGCCAGCCGACAGCGCCTTGGGCCAGATCGACAGCGAATACTTGCTCATCGACCCGCGCGGGCAGCCGTTGCAGATGCCGCAGCCATTGCAGCCCGGGCGGCCGTCGTAATCCTCGGAGATCACCCCCGCCTCGGCCGGCCACCAGTGCCAGCCGAGATGGTCGAAGGCCTGGGACAGGCGGCGCGCCGCCTTGGTGAAGGGCAGCGGGCCGGTCGGGCAGGAGTCGCGCGGCGGCATCGCCGGGTCGCCGGCCAGGCCGCTGACGCCGATCATGCGGTCCGCCGCCTCGTAGAACGGGGCGATGTCCTCATAGGCGATCGGCCAGTTCGGCTGCAGCCCGTGCTCGTCGCCCTTGCGGAAATCCGAGGGCCGGTAGCGCGGCCAGATCGCGCCATAGACATTGGTCGACCCGCCGACGCCGTTCCACATCAGCACCTGCGAGCTGTCGGTGACCACCGGGTAGTCGTCCGGATGGCGGCGGCGGTTGACGTCGGCATTCCACCGGGTGCGGCGCTGCCACGACCAGTCGGAGCTGTAATGCGGGTGGTCGCCGGCCTCGACCCAGGAGCCCTGCTCGAGGCAGACCACCTTCAGCCCGGCCTGGGCCAGCACCACGGCGGCCAGCGAGCCGGTGGCGCCGGCGCCGATGATCAGGATGTCGCAGGATGGCTTGGTCATCGCTTCAGGCCCCAGGCTTGCGTGCGGTCGCTGTCGAGATCGAGGGCGGAGATGTCGACCGGGCGCACCGCCCCGGTCGGCAGCCAGCGGCCGCGGCCGTGCTTCGGCGCGTCGCGGGCCGGGTCGAAGCGCGGCAAGGGATAGCCCTTCACATGCGGCCGCAGCCGGTAGGGGTGGCCCTGGGCGTTGATCACCGCGACCACGTAAGGGCTCTCGTAATAGGCGTAGTAGGCGGCGTCGCGGACCCAGCCGAACAGCTCGGGCTCCGCCGCCTCCAGGGCCTGCACGATGGCGATTCGCCGCTCCTCCGGCTGCCCGGCGAACGGGCCGCCGGCCTGCAGGATCGCCTGGGCGAGGCGCGTGAGGTCGGCCTCGCCGCGCTCCTCGACCAGATGGATCGCCAGCGTCGACTGGACGCCGATGGTGGCGCCGGAGGGCCAGTCGCCCTCCCCCGGCAGCAGCAGGTCGACGAGGTCGGCGAGCAGCCGCGCCGCGACGGCGGGAGAAGGTGTGGTTGTGGTCATCTAAGGGTCCGGGTGATCGAGATCATCTTGAGTTCGGTCATCGCCTCGAGCGTGTGGCGGCCGCCGAGCCGGCCGATGCCGCTCCTGGTGCCGGAGCCGCCGCCGAAGGGCAGGTGCAGCTCCCAATACGTGCTGCCGGCATTGACGTTGACGATGCCGGCCGGGATCGCCTCGCCGAAGCGCAGCGCCCGGTCCATGTCGGCGGTGAACACGCCGACGCTGAGGCCGTGCTCGGTGTCCAGTGCCAGGTCCAGCGCCTCGTCGTCATCGTCGAAGGCCAGGACCGGCACCACCGGGCCGAACGTCTCCTCCCGGTTGATCCGCATGTCGCGGGTGACGCCGGTGATCACCGTCGGCTCGAAGAACAGGTCGCTGCCGAGGTCCGGCCGCGGTTTGCCGCCGGCCAGCACCGTGGCGCCGCGGGCGACGGCGTCGTCGACATGCTCGCGCACCTTGGCCGCGACCTTCGGGTTGTTCAGCGGCCCCATGGTGGTGCCCTGCTGCAGCGGGTCGCCCAGTTTGTGCGACCGGGCGATCTCGACCAGCCGCCGCGCCAACGGCTCGACGATGCTGCGATGGGCCAGGACCCGGCCGGTGGCGGCACAGACCTGGCCGGCGTTGAAGAAGGCGCCGCCGGCGGCCGCCGCGGCGGCGCGGTCGAGATCGGCGTCCGCGAACACCAGCACCGGCCCGTTGCCGCCGAGCTCCAGCAGCATCGGCTTGCCGGCGCCGCGCTCGGCGATGCGCTGGCCGGTGGCCGGGCTGCCGGTGAAGCCGATGCCGTTGGTGCCGGGATGGGCGACGATCTCGTCGCCGACCACCGCCCCCTCCCCGATCACCAGGTTGACCACGCCGGGCGGCAGCCCCGCTTCCTCGATCGCACGCATCAGCTCGACCGCGGCCATCGAGGTGGTCGGCGCCGGCACCCAGACGATGGCGTTGCCGGTGGCGATGCCGGGCGCCAGGTATTCGACCGGGATGTTGACCGGGAAGTTCCAGGGCGTGATCACGGCGTAGACCCCGCGCGGCTGGCGCAGGGTCAGCACCAGCTTGCTCGGGTCCTCCGCCGGCAGGGTCTCGCCGCGCAGTTGCTTGACCAGCTCGGCCGCCAGCCGGAAGCCGTCCGCCGCCTTGCCGACCTCGCCCTGCGCCTCTTTGAAGGGCTTGCCCTGCTCCAGGCTCAGGGTGCGGGCGATGCGGTCGCGGGCGCCGTCGATCTGGGCGGCGATGGCGAGGCAGGCTTTCGCCCGTTCCCACACCGGCGTGGCGGCCCAGCCGGGCTGGGCCTGCCGGGCGGCGGCGATGGCGCGCCGGGCCGTGTCGCGGCTGCTGCGCGGCAGCCGGCCGATCGGCTCGCCGGTCGCCGGGTTCACCGCCGGCATCCACTCCGGCTCGGCTTCCCAGCGCCCGCAGATGTGGTTGGCGAAGGTCTCGACGTCGTCGCGCTGCATCATTCCGCTCCTTCCGGGTGCCACCAGCGCCCGTTGACCACCATGCCCTCGGCGAAGAGCCGCCGGCCGGCGGTGACGACCTCGCCGCGCACGTCTTCCAGCGGAAAGGCGCCGTCCTTGAGCGACAGGATGCTGGCGTCGCCGACGCTGCCGGGCTTGAACGTGCCGAGCTCCGGCCGGTTCAGCGCCTTGGCGGCGTTGACGGTCGAGGCCGCGATCACCTCGTCCAGCGGCATGCCCAGCGCCAGGAACTTCGACAGCGTCGTCACCTGGTCGTAGGCCGGGCCGTTGATGCACAGCGCATGCACGTCGGAGGAGATGGTGTCCGGCTTGAAGCCCTGGGCCAGCATCGTCCGCGCGGTCTTCCAACCGAACGACCCCTTGCCGTGGCCGATGTCGAACAGCACGCCGCGCTCCCGCGCCGCCAGCACCTCCGGCTTGATCCGGCCGTCGCGGGTGACCGGCGCGTTCGGGAAGGGCCGGAAGCAATGGGTCAGCACGTCGCCCGGCCGCAGCCGGTCCACCACCGCCTCATAGGAGGGCGGCGGCTCGTCGATATGGACCATCAGCGGTAGGCCGGTCTCGTCCGCCACCTGCAGGGCGACGTCCAACGGCCCGATGCCGGCCGGGCCGCTGGCGATGCGGCCGATCCGCACCTTGATGCCGATGATGACGTCGCGGTTGGCATCGGCGACCTCCACCGCATCCCGCGCCGCCATCAGCCGGATGTCATGGCTTTCCCCGACCATGACCCGTTCTGAGAAGGCGAAGATGCCGGCGAAGGAGACGTGCAGATAGACCAGGATGCGGATCTGGCTCGGCTCGATCACATGCTTGCGGAAGCCGGGGAAGTTGCCGGGCCCGGCGCTGCCGGTGTCGACGCAGGTGGTGACGGCGCTCCTCCGCGCGAACTCCTCGGCGTCGATGCCGAGCGACGTGCCGCCCCAGTAGACATGGGTATGCAGGTCGATCAGCCCCGGCGTCACGATCAGGCCGGAGACGTCGCGGACGGCACCGCCGCCGGGGTCCAGCCCGGCGGCGACCGCCGCCACCTTGCCGCCGGCGAAGGCGACGTCGGCGACGCGGTCGATGCCCTGCGACGGGTCGATCACCCGACCGTTCCGGAGCACGAGATCGAAGGCCATGGGATGCACGCTTCCTTGGTGGACTAGACCCGGGCGCCGCTGGCGCGGTCGAACAGGTGGATGCTGCGGTCGGCGGCGGTCAGGGTCAGGCTGGCGCCGGGGCGCAAGGCCCCGGGGTCGCCGCAGGTGGCCTTGACCATGCGGTCGCCGACCAGCACGTCGAGGAAATGGACCGGCCCGGCGGGCTCGATCAGCGCCAGCTCGCCGGTCAGGGACAGGGCCCCGTCCTCCGGCTCGGCCGCCGGCGTCAAATCGTGCGGGCGGATGCCGACCACCCGGCTGTCGTCCTGGCCGCCGGAGACGGCGGAGCCGGGCAGGAAGTTCATCTGCGGGCTGCCGATGAAGCCGGCGACGAACTGGTTGGCGGGCTCGCGATACACCGCCATCGGGTCGGCGAATTGCTGCAGCACGCCGTCATGCATCACGGCGATCCGGTCCGACAGGACCATCGCCTCCTCCTGGTCATGGGTGACGAAGATGGTGGTCACCGCCAGTTCGCGCTGCAGGCGCTTGATCTCGGTGCGCATCCGTACCCGCAGGCTGGCGTCGAGGTTGGACAGCGGCTCGTCCATCAAGAGCGCCGCCGGGTTACGGACGATGGCGCGGCCGACGGCGACGCGCTGGCGCTGGCCGCCGGACAGCTCGGCCGGCGACCGGTCCAAGAGCTCCTCCAGCCCCAGCAGTTCCGCCGCCCAGGCGACCTGGCGCCTGATGGCGTCGGCGCCGACCCTCTGCTGGCGCAGCGGGAAGGCCATGTTGTCGCGCACCGCCATGTGCGGGTAGAGGGCGTAGTCCTGGAACACCAGGGCGATGTTGCGGTCGCGCGGCGCCAGGCCGCTGATGTCGCGCCCGTCGAACAGGATGCTGCCGGTCGAGATCTCCTCCAGCCCGGCGATGCAGTAGAGCAGCGTGCTCTTGCCGCAGCCGGAGGGGCCGAGGAAGGATATGAACTCGCCATCGGCGATGTCGAGGTCGAGCCCCTTCAGCACCCGGTGCTGGGCGTAGCTCTTGGACACGGCGCGGATGTTGATCGAGGTCATGAAGGCCTCCCGGCTCAGCCCTTGACGGCGCCGGAGAGCGCGCCCTGGACGAGGTAGCGTTGGAACAGGAAGGCGACGAGCACCGGCGGCGCGATCGACAGCACGCTGGCGGCGAACATCGGCCCGTATTCGTAGAAGCGCGCCTGGCTGAGGAAGCCCGACAGCACCACCGGGATGGTCTGCGCGTTCGGCGTCGAGGTCAGGATCAGCGCGAACAGGAATTCGTTCCAGCTGACCAGGAAGCAGAAGATCGCGGCGGCGATGATGCCCGGCCGGGCCACCGGCAGCAGGATCTTCCACAGCATCTTCAGCCGCGAGCAGCCGTCGATCAGTGCCGCCCGGTCCAGGCTGGCGGGGATGCCCTCGAAATAGCTCTTCATCATCCAGGCGCTGAGCGGCAGCAGGATGCTGCTGTAGGCGATCACCAGCCCGGTGCGGGTGTCGATCAGCCCCAGGGTGCGGAAGATGACGAAGAAGGGCAGCACCAGGGTCAGCGCCGGCGTCATCCGGGTCAGCAGCAGGCCCCACAGGCTGATCCGGAAGAACCGGGCCTTGCCGTGCCGGGCGAAGGCGTAGCCGGCCAGGGTGCCGAGCGCGACGCTGATCGTCACCACGACCACGCCGACGATGAAGCTGTTCAGCAGCGACAGCGGCACCCGCTTGGCCTGGACGCTGGTCTCGTTGCCGCTCGCCAGCTCCGGCGCCAGCACCGCGGTGAAGTTCTGCAGGGTGAAGCCGCTGGGCACCATGGTGGGCGGCGTCCGGATCAGGTCCGAGGCCGGGGTGATGCTCATCAGCACCAGGGCGATCACCGGCAGCGCCGACCACAGGAAGATCAGCAGCGCGGAAAGGGCGAAGCCGAAGCGGGCCAGCGCGGCCTCGACCGGCCTGGGCAGCCGCGCCCGCGGCCGGTAGCGCGGCAGCGTCACCATGGCATGCCGCCGGCCGGCGCCGACCCGGCCGCTGTCCGTGGCAGTCCCGTTGGCGGCCTCGGCCGCCCGGCTCTGCCGCGGCCCGAGCACCAGGAAATAGAGGATCGCCAGCACGAAGCTGAGGATGGTGAGGCCGTAGAGGATCGCCGCCCCTTCCCCGAACTTCAGGAACTGGAAGGAATAGAGGTAGCCGAGCCAGGCGAAGACCGTGGTCGCGGCACCCGGCCCGCCGCGGGT
The DNA here is from genome assembly GCF_038440215.1 of Inquilinus sp. OTU3971. Classification (NCBI taxonomy): domain Bacteria; kingdom Pseudomonadati; phylum Pseudomonadota; class Alphaproteobacteria; order Rhodospirillales; family Rhodospirillaceae; genus Inquilinus; species Inquilinus sp. OTU3971. Next base: position 38,398 of record NZ_JASATH010000023.1, read on the forward strand.
CATGATCCAGAGGATGTCGAAGGCCATCAGCGAGTTGATCGTGGCGATGATGGCGATGAACAGCAGGTTGGGCTTCAGCCAGGGCAGCGTGATGGCGAAGAAGCGGGCGACCGGACCGGCACCGTCCAGCATCGCCGCCCGGTGCAGGTTCCCGGGCATCGACTGCAGCCCGGCCAGCAGCAACAGGGCGGTCAGCGGCGCCTGGTTCCAGACCTGGGTCAGGGCGACCAGGTTGAGCGCGCGGAAGCCGTCGCCGAGCCAGGGCGTGGCCAGGAAGCCGAGGCCAAGGTCGTTGAGCAGCCCGTTCAGCGCGCCGTAGTCGCCGGCATAGACGAAGGACCAGAGGACGCCGACCGAGACCGGCGCCATGGCCCATGGAACCAGCATGACGCTGCGCAGGAAGCCGCGGCCGGCGAAGCGCTCGTTCAGGACCAGCGCCATGGCCATGCCGATCACGGTGGTGCCGATCACCGAGAAGGCGGCGAAATAGCCGGTGCGGCCCAGCGCCGCCCAGAATTCGGCATTGCCGAGCATGCCGGCATAGTTGTCGAGCCCGACGAAGATCCAGCGCTTGGTAATCGGGTTGGTGCGGTGGAGGCTGAGATAGAGGCTGTAGGCCAGCGGCAGGCCGACGACGGCGATCACGATCGCCAGGGTCGGCGCCACCGCGCCATAGGCGAAGCCGGGGATCCGGCCGATGCGGCGGCGCGGACGGGTAATGGCAGCTGCTTGCGGGATGGTGATCGACACCGGGCCGCCCCTCCGACGAATGGCTCGCGAAGGACGATCGCGGCGATGCCGCGATCGCCGTTCCTGCTGGCTACTGGTATTGCTGCTTCAGCTCGGCCACCTTCTTGCCGAGCTCGTCGACGATCTGGTCGGTCGACATGCTGCCGCGGATGTATTCCTGGACCCGCTGCATCATGAACAGGTCCCATTCCGGGAACCAGATCTGCTTGGCGATGTCGCGGGAGGTGGCGAGCTCGAGCTGCTTGTTGGTGACGGCGAGGTCGCGCCACTTGCCGAAGCTGGCGACGACTTCCGGATCGGCCATCACCTCCTTGTAGGCGGAGCCGAGACCGAAATCGAGCGCCCAGCGCTTGATCACATGGTACTGGCCGTCCTTCGACTTGCCGCCGAAGAAGCGCAGCAGGTTCCAGGTCCGTTCGACGTCGGTCGGCTGCGCCCCCATCATGTAGACGGCGGTCCAGGCGAAGGTCGACTTGGTTTTGCCCGGCATCAGGGCGTTCTTCACCTTGCCCGCGGCCTTCGAGAGCTTGGGATCGTTGGCGACCTTCTGGTCGTAGTCGTGCAGCACCATGAAAGTGTGGCGGCCGGTGGCGTAGCTGGGCACGCCCTCATTCGGCAGCGTCATGATGTCGGCCGCGACCAGCTGCTCCTTGTACAGGGCCTGGTGCGTCTCCAGCACCTTGCGCAGCGCGGCGTCGTCGACGAAGTCGTTCTTCGCGTCGAAGACCGGCGCGCCTTCCGCGTACCAGCAGGAGAAGATGCTCCAGGACAGCTCCGGCCATTTCTGGCCCCAGGCGCTGTTGTAGGGCGCGTCCGACACGCCGTCCTTCTTCAGCTTGCGGCAGGCGTCGAGCAGCGAATCCCAGCTGTCCGGCACCTGGAGGCCGGCCTTCTGCAGATGCTCCTCATTGTAGATGAAGGCGTTGTGGCCGGCGTAATAGGGCAGCCCCGCCAGCTTGCCGTCGGGCAACGACATCGACTTGACGCTGACCGGGAACATGCCGGCCTTCATCTCGTCGACGCCGTCCAGCCCCTCCAGGTCGCGGGTCCATTCCGCCGCGCACCAGCGGGCGATGTGGTCCTCCTCGGCATACAGCATGTCGATGCGCTGGCCGCCGGTCAGCTTGGTCTCGACCACCGGGTGGTAGTCGCCGGTCACCAGCTCGTAATTGACGTTCTCGTCATACAGCGACTTGAAGGTGTTGACGTTCTCTTCGACGATCTGTGGCTGGAACTGCCAGCCGATGAAGCTCAGGGGCGTGGCGGGCGCGGCGCGGGCAAATCGGCCGCCGAGCCCCGCCAAGGCGGCGCCCGGCCCCAGGGCGGCGCCCTGCAGCAGACGACGGCGGGACATCAGATAACGACCCAATAGATCCTTATCCATTCGCCTCTCCTGTGATGTTTCGGGCTTGCTTCCACCCGGCATGGCCGCCGGCACGGGCTCGCTTCATTAGTATGTTTGTTATAGTTCCAAACAAACTTGTCGTCAACGCGGGAGACGTGTCAAATCCGGGTGCGGAACGGCTGCGCAGGGAGCCGTTTCCCGCCCTCTTTGGAAGAGCAGGGACATGTCGACAGAGAAGACCATCCGCTGGGGCGTCGTCGGCGCGGGCGACATCGCGCGCCGCTTCGGGCATGGCCTGGCGCATGCCCCGGATACGCAGATGGCGGCTGTCTGGTCGCGTCGCGCGTCGACGGCCGACGTCCTGGCGCAGCAGTTCGGAGCGCAAAGCTGCGCCAGCCTCGACGAACTGCTGTCGAGCGACATCGACGCCGTCTACATCGCCACGCTGCACGACAGCCACGCCGATTACGCGATCGCCGGCCTCGCCGCCGGCAAGCCTGTGCTGTGCGAAAAGCCGGCGACGGTCAACGCCGCGCAGCTCGAACGCGTGCTCGCCGTGGCGCGCGACCGGCAGCGGCTGTTCATGGAGGCGATGAAGCCGCCCTTCTATCCGCTGTACCGGAAGCTGCGCGAGCACCTCGCCGACGACCCGATCGGCGACATCGGGTTCGTGCGCGCCGGCTGCTCCAGAGCGGATGTGCCGGCGGACCACCCGACATTCTCGTTCGAACACATGTGCGGCGCGCTGCTCAGCATCGGCATCTACGAGGCGTTCCTGGCCGTCGATTGGCTCGGTGCACCGCTCGATGTCCAGACCATCGGCCGGTTGGGATCAACGGGCGTCGATACGTTCGCGAGCCTCAATTGCCGCCACGAACGGGGAATCGCGCAGCTATTCTGCGGCCTGGATCTTCACGGCCGGGGCGATGCCCTGCTGGCGGCGCCGCGCGGCCATGTGACGATCCACGAAAACTGGTGGAACCCGGCCCGCGCCACGATCCGGTACGTGGACGGCCGTGTCGTCGAGCTCGACCACCCGTTCGAAGGCGGCGGCCTCAACTATGAGACGGCGCATTTCTGCAACCTGCTCCGCTCGGGCGCGCTGGAAAGCCCGGTCATGACGCATGCCAAGTCGCTGCAGATGATTACGATGATGGATGCCGCGCGCGCGGCGCTCGGGCTCAAATTCGCCGGCGAATGAACCGCTACGGCTCGATAAAGGCGTAGGTGGTCTGCTGGCGATACAGCTCGCCGGGCCGCAGCACGGCCTGGGGAAAGGCCGGCTGGTTCGGGCTGTCGGGGTAGCGCATCGGCTCCAGGCACAGCCCGGCATGGGCGAAATGCCAGGACCCGTCGACCGCCGGCCGATCCGGCCCCAGCCCGGCACCATCATAGAAGACGAGACATGGTTCCGTGGTCGCGACCTCGAGCCGAAAGCCGCCATCGGACGGTTCGAGGCGCGCGGCCGGCTGGAGCCGCTGCCCTTCCCGGTCGAGCACCAGGCAGCAATCATACAGGACCGATGGATCCGGGCCGGCGATCGGCCGGAGCGTGCGGAAGTCGTAGGGCGTGCCGGCGACCGGCGCGAGGTCGCCCGTCGGCACCAGGTCCGGGCCGAAGGGCACATGGCGGCTCGCCGGGATCCACAGGCGATGGCCGCGGATCGACGCGCCGGGCGCGAGCGTGAAGTAGGAATGATGGGCCAGGCTGACGATGGTCGGCGCATCCGTCGTCGCGGTCATCTCGACGGAGAGCGACGCCGGCTCCTCGAGCCGGTAGGTGCAGCGGACATCGAGCCGGCCGGGATAGCCGTCCTCCCCATCGGGCGAGACCAGCCCGAGCGTGACCGCGCTTTCGCTCGCCTCGACGATGTACCACAGGCGGCGCGAAAAGCCGGTCGCGCCGCCATGCAGATGGTGCCGGCCGTCGTTCCGGCTGAGCTGGTGCACGGTGCCGTCGAGGACGAGCCGGCCCTCGCCGATGCGGCTGGCATGGCGGCCGGCGGTGACACCGAGATAGCGCCGGTTGTCGAGATAGCCGTCGAGCGCCGCGAAGCCGAGCACGACGCGCCGCATCCCGCCGCCGAGCGGCACGACGAGGTCGCGAACCGCGGCGCCGAAGGTGATGACCGATGCGGTGGCGCCGGCGGCGTTGGCAAGACGGATCTCGTGCACCGCCCGGCCGTCCGGCAGCCGGCCGAAGGGATGGATCGACACGGGTTCGTCCCGCGGTGTGCTCACCACAGCGTGTAGCCGCCGTCGATCACATAGGCGGCGCCGGTGACATAGGTGGCGGCGGGGCTGGCCAGATAGACCGCCAGCGGCCCGATCTCGGGCGGGTTGCCCGGCCGGCCCATCGGCACCTGCCGGACGAAGGTCTCGATCACCTCGGGCCGGATCTCGTTCCAGTGCCGGTTCGCATCGGTCATGAACAGGCCGGGGCAGATGGCGTTGACCGTGATGCCGTGCGGCGCCCAGTCGGCCGCGGCGCAGCGCGTGAAGTGCAGCACCGCCGCCTTGCCGGTCTCGTAGTGGCGGCCGCCGATGCCGCGATTGGCGATGAGGGCGCTGATCGAGGCGATGTTGATGATCCGCCCGCCCTGGCCGCGCTTCAGCATGGCGCCGCCGATCAGCTTGGTCGCGAGGAAGCAGCTGGTCAGGTTGAGGTCCATCAGCGACCGCCAGTCCGCCAGCGTCTCCTCCTCGATCGGCACGTTGAGGTCGCGGTTGCCGACATTGTTGATCAGGATGTCGATCGGGCCGTGCTCGGCGAGGATCGTCTCGCAGGCCGCCTCGCACTCCTCCGGCACGGCCATGTCGGCCCTGACCGTCCAGGCCTGGCGGCCGATGGCGCGGATGTCGGCGGCGGTTGCGTCGAGCGTCTCCTGCGTGCGGCCGGTGATGATGATGTCGGCACCGGCCTCGGCCAGCGCCAAGGCCATCTCGCGGCCGAGGCCCCGGCTTGCGCCGGTGACCAGCGCCCGCTTGCCGTCGAGGCCGAACCATTCCTGCAATCCCATCTGGGTCTCCGATGTCGAAGGTCGTTGATGTCGGCTACTTCACGGCACCGACCGTGAGGCCGCTGACGAGGGTGCGCTGCAGCATGGCGAAGACGATCGCGACCGGCACGCTGGCGACCAGCGTCGCGCCCATCACATGGTCCCATTCGACCTGGTAGCGGCCGCCGACGAGCGAGAAGATCTGCATCGTGAGCGTATACTTCTCGTTCGAGCGCAGCAGCGTCATCGCCAGCACGAACTCGTTCCAGCAGTATATGAAGATGAACACCGAGGTGATGCCGATCGCCGGGGCGGCGAGCGGCAGGAACACCAGCCTGAGCCGCTGCAGGGACGTCGCGCCGTCGAGCGTCGCGGCCTCCTCGAGCTCACGCGGGATGGTCTGGAAATAGGCCTGCAGCATCCAGACCGCGAAGGCGAGGTTGAAGGCGATGTAGGCCAGCATCAACGCCGGCAGCTGGTCGACCAGCCCCATCTTCGACATCAGGCGGAAGATGCCGAGCACGAGCACGATCGGCGACAGCATCTGGGTGACGAGCATGAACTGCCGGAACAGCCGCTGCCCCCGGAACTGCATGCGCGCCATGGCATAGGCGGCGGGGATTGCGACCAGCAGGCAGAGGATTGTCGCGGCGATGCTGACCAGGAGGCTGTTCGCGAGCGCCGGCCCGAAGCGCGCCGCCTGCCACATGTCGGCGAAGTTCTGCAGCCGGATCTCCGACGGCAGCCAATGCGGCGGGAAGGCCAGCACCTCGGCCCGCGGCTTCACCGCGGTCGAGATCATCACCGCGAACGGGAACAGGATGATCAGGCACAGCGGCCCGAGCCCGAGCCAGATCAGCGAGGATTTGCGGAGCAGCTTGTCCATCTCAGCCCATCCTCTCCTCGTTGCGCATCGCCAGCGCCGCATAGGTGATGGTGAGCGCGAGCAGGATCAGGAACATCACGATCGACAGGGCCGAGGCGACGCCGAGCTCGCCATAGCGGAAGGCGAGCTTGTAGAGCCAGGTGACGAGGATGTCGGTGCTGTTGGCCGGATCGCCCTGCGTCATCACCCAGATCAGCGGGAAGGAGTTGAAGACGTAGATGAAGTTCAGGACCAGCACGATGTTGAGGAAGGGCCGCATCAGCGGCAGCGTGAGGTAACGGAAGCGCTGCCCAGGAGTGGCGCCGTCGATCCTGGCCGCTTCGAAGATGTCGGCCGGCAGCGAGGACAGGCCGCCGAGGAACACGGTCACCGTGAAGGGGATCGAGACCAGGATGCCGATCGCGATCTCGATCGGAAAGGCGGTGTTCGCCGTCGCCAGCCATTCGACCGGCTCCGTCAGCAGGCCGAACTGGTTCAGCGTCGCGTTGACCATGCCGAACTGGCCGTTGAGCGACCAGCGCCAGACGATGCCGCTCATGGTCAGCGAGACCGCCCAGGGCAGCATGATGATGACGCGGGCGAGGTGACGGCCGTAGAAGCGCTCATTGAGCGCGAGCGCGATCGGGATCGACAGCAGCACCGTGCCGCCGACCACGAACACCGTCCAGACCAGCGTCCGGTAGAGGCAGCCGAGGAAGAGCTGATGCGAGAACAGCCGGCTGTAGTTGCCGAAGTCGTTGAAGCCCGACGTGGCGCCGAAGCGGTTGACCGTCTGCAGCGACATCTGCGCCATGTCGAAGATCGGATAGCCGATGATCCAGAAGGCGAACAGGATCGACGGCAGGACGAGGAGATAGGGCGCGCTGGCGCGCCCCACCCTGCCGCGGGACGGTGCTCGGGCCCGGCTCATGGCCCTGCCGGCATCGGCGGCCGTCACGGATCCGGCCCTACTGCTGGATCAGGCTGTCGATGGTCGCGGCCGCTTCCTTGAGCGCGTCCTCGGGCTTGGCCTGGCCGATATAGGTCTTCTGCAGTGCGCTGATCACCGCGTCCACCATCTGCTCCCAATTCGCCACCTGCGGCGCGAAATGGGCATAGGACAGCATCTCGGTGAAGGCCTTGAGCTGCGGATCGTCGGCGAAGACCGGCGCCTGGGCCTCGGCCTTCATCACCGGCAGGAAGCCCTCCTTGGTGCTGAACTCGATGCGCCACTTGTCGCTGAAGGCGGTCTCGCTCAGGAACTTCCAGGCGAGGTCCTTCTGGCTGCTCGACTTGAACACCATCAGCGTGTCGGTCACGCCATAGGTGGCCTTGGTCGAGCCGGCCGGGATCGGCGCGATGGCGTAGTTGAGGTCCGGTGCGTCGGTCTTGATCTGGCCGCGCAGCCAGGGGCCGGTCAGGATCATGGCGATGCGGCCCTGCTTGAACAACCGCTCGATGTCCTGCCGGTTGAGGCCGGTGGGATCGGGCTCGGTCAGCCCCTCGTCGATCATGCTCTTGTACAGCGTCAGCGCCGCGACCGCCTGCGGGCTGGCGACGCCGGACTTGCCGTCGACGATGATGTCGCCGCCATGGGTCCACAGCGAATAGTACCAATAGGCGTCGGTCTCGATCTCCTTGCCCTGCATCGCGAAGCCGTAGGTGTCGCCGCCGAGCGCCTTGACCTTCCGGGCCGCGTCGACGACGGCGTCCCAGGTCGCCGGCGGTTCGGACACGCCCGCCTTCGCGAGCAGGTCCTTGTTGTAGTACATGGCGCGGGCCGATGCCGCGACCGGCAGGCCGTAGATCTTGCCGTCGAGGGTCGAGGGCGACATGAACGCGTCGATGAACCGGCCCTTGAACTCCGGCGTGATGTAGGAATCGAGCGGCTCGGCGATGTCGTTCTTGACGTAGTCGAGGAGCCAGCGCGTGCCGATCATGGCGATGTCGGGCGCGGTGCCGCCGGCGATGTCGGTGGTCAGCCGCTGCTGCAGGTTGTCCCACTGGACGACTTCGACCTTCACCTCGTCCCCAGGGTGGGCGGCCATGTAATCCTTGGCCATGCCCTCGAAGAGCTCCTGCGTCGCCGCGCTGTAATAGCCGACGACGACCCGCAGCGTTGCCGCTTCCGCGATCGTGGCGCTGCCCATCAGCGCCACGGCGCCGACGAGGAGCCCCAAGCCCGCTCCGGACTTCTTTAGAAGCATGTTGCGACTCCCTGTTTTCGTCCTGTGGACGATTGGCTTGCTGAATAAGACCTGGTTTTTCTGTTCTTATTCTTGTCGCGGCCGGTAACAGCGAGGCTTCGAGCCGACCCCATTCTGCATGTTTGTTATAATTCCCAACAAACTTGCCGTCAACGCGGTTAACATGCCAGAGCATGGGTTCGGATGGCGGCGCGGGGAGCGTTCCGCGGCACGTGCCGCCGCCGATAGGATGTGTCAGGAGGCCGGGCCCTGCCCCGCCTCTTGGGAAGAGCAGGACATGTCGACTGGAAAGATGTCAGGCCGGGTGACGGGAGCCGCGCGCGGCCGGGATGGGGACGGCGCCGTCGTAGCACCCTCGCCTGTCGAGCCGGCGAAGCCGCGGCCCCATTCCCTGCTGTCCCCGGCCAAGATGGGCGACGTCAACCGCGGCCGCCTGCTGCAGTCGCTGTTCGATCTCGGACCAACCAGCCGCGCCGATCTGGCCCGCCATATCGGCGTCAACCGCGCCACCATCACCGGCATCGTCCAGCCGCTGATCGACGACGGCATCCTGGTGGAGGGCGAGCCCGCCTCGCCGGGCGGCGCCGGCGGCAAGCCGGCCCGGCCGCTGCAGTTCTCGCGCGACGCGCCGCCGATCGGGGCGATTGATCTGCGGCACGGCTCGGTGCGCACCGCGCTGGTGTCCTGGACCGGTGAGATCACGGCCGTCGAGCGCGAGGACTTTCCCACCGAGGCCGGCGATCCCGGGGCGGTGGCGGCCATCGTCGCCAGCCTGTCGCGCACCCTGTCGGCCGCCCGGCAACCGCCGCTCGGCATCGGCGTCGGCGCCACCGGCATGATCGACACCGACCGCGGCGTCATCGTCAAGGTCAACCTGGCGCCGGTCCTGTCCGGCCTCGGCCTCGGGGCGATCCTGGAGGAGCAGACCGGCCTGCCGGTCTATCTCGACCATCACCCGCGGGCGCTGCTGCTGGCCGACCGCTGGTTCGGCATCGGCCGCAGCCTGCGCACCTTCGCGGTGCTGTACCTGTCCGACGTGATCGGCGGCGCCCTGCAGCTGGACGGGCACCTGCAGAGCGGCCCGGCCGGCGCCGGCGGCGAACTCGGCCACACCTTCGTCCAGATCGACGGCGAGATCTGCGCCTGCGGCCGCCGCGGCTGCTGGGAGACGGTCGCGACGATCGGCTGGCTGCGGCGCCAGGCGCAGGCCGCCGGCCTGCCCGAGGCCGAGGCGATGACCCCTGCCCTCTTGGCCGGTCTCGCCGACACCGGCTCCGAAGCGGCGGAGCGGCTCCTGGATCTCTATGCCCGCAACATCGCGATCGGCATCGCCAACCTGCAGCAGACGCTGGCGCCCAACCACTTCGTGCTGCATGGCGAGGTGGTCGAGGCCGGGGAACGGCTGCGGGCCGCGATCGAGGCCCATGTCGGCCTGCTGGTGCCGCCGCGCCCCGGCAGCGAGCCCCGTGTCCTGCTGACCGACCAGAGGGGCCGCGCCACGCTGCGCGGAGCGGCGGGCATCGTGCTGTCGCGCCGGCTGCAGTTCCAGCTGTAGCGGGGCGCCGGACGCGTCAGCCGCGGGACCGGCGCTCGAAGCCGATGCGGATCCGGTTCCACTCCTCGGTCGGCTGGAACAGGGCCCCGGGATGGCGCAGCTGGGCCGCTACTGCCGCCTCGTTCAGCTCGATGCCGAGGCCCGGCGTGTCCGGCACGGTGACGTAGCCGCCCTCGAGATAGTCGGGGTCGATCCCGGTCACCAGGTCGCCCCAATGCGGGAGGTCCAGCCCGTGATGCTCGACCGCCACCAGGCCGGAGATCGCGGCGCCGCAATGGACATTGGCCATCAGGCCGATCGGGGTGCAGCAGGCGTGCAGCGCGGTCGCCAGGCCGAAGCGTTCGCCGTAATCGGCGATGCGCTTGGTCTCCAGCATGCCGCCCGAGGTCAGCAGGTCGGGGTGCAGGATGTCGAAGGCGCGGGTCTCGATCGGCTCGCGGAACCCGTCCCAGAGATACAGCTCCTCGCCCGCCGCGACCGGGGTCAGCAGCGCGTCGGCCACCTTCTTGTGGCCGGCGAAATCGTGCCAGGGCAGCGGGTCCTCGACCCAGGCGAGGTCGAACGGCTCCAGCGCCTGGCCGAGGCGGATCGCCTCGTCGGCGGTCATGAAGCCCTCGCCGAAATGGTCGATGCACAGCGAGATCTCGGGGCCCACCGCCTCGCGCACGGCGCGGACCACGTCGACCGCGGCGGAGATGCCCTTCTGGCTGAGCTTGATGCCCCGCCCGGCGCCCGGCGCGCGCCAGGCCTTGGCCAGGTCGTATTCATGCTTCGTGGCCTGCCCGACCAGGGCGCCGTCGACCGCGTTGAAGAAGCGCGGCGGCAGGTCGAACTTGATGAAGGTCAGGCCCAGCGCCTTGCGCCGCAGCACCGCCTCGACATAGCCCTCGGGCGTCGGCTGGGCCGGGGCCGGGGTGTCGCCGTAGATCCGCACCCGGTCGCGGTGCTTGCCGCCGAGGAACTGGTGGCAGGGCACGCCATAGGCCTTGCCGACCAGGTCCCACAGCGCGATCTCGATGCCGGAGACGCCGCCCCCTTCCCGCCCCCAATTGCCGTAGCGACGCAGGGCCGAGAAGATCATGTCGACATTGCAGGGATTCTGCCCCAGCAGCATGTGCTTGAACTGCAGGGCGTACTCGGCATGGCCGCCGTCGCGCACCTCGCCGAGGCCGGAGATGCCCTGGTTGGTGTCGATGCGGATGATCGGGTGGTAGCCGCTGCCGACCACGACCGCGACCCGCAGATCGGTGATCCTGAGCTCGCTCGGCCGGGAATGGGTCGACGCAGCATCCTCGACCCTGCCCATGGTGGCGTCATCCAGGCGTCCGGTGGTCATGGTCTCCGCCCCTGCAGTTTGCTGTTCGTTAGGTAATTTGCTATCATTACCAAACAAGTTGCGCAAGCCGGCGCGGTGGCATGGGACGATGTTGACGGCGGAACCGGCGCTGCGGCAGAAGGTGCGGCCCAAACAGGAGCGCAACACGGCATGAGCTCAGGCCGCGTCACCATCCAGGACATCGCCGACCGGCTCGGGATCTCGAAGTTCTCGGTGTCCCGCGCCCTGTCCGGCAAGTCCGGCGTCGGCGAGGCCACCCGCAACCGGGTGCTGCGCGCCGCCCACAGCCTGGGCTACCGCCGCAGCCAGGAGCTGCCGGCGGCCAACGGCCAGATCCTGTTCATCCGCCAGGAGATCGACCCGGTGTCGAGCGAGCTGTGGCTGAACATGCTGCACGGCGCCGAGCGCGAGGGCGAGCGGCTGGGCTTCTCGATCGTGCCGCGCCAGGCCCGGCACCTGGCCGAAGGCGGTCCTCTCGACAGCGCCGTGGCCGGGCTGATCCTGGCCGTGCCACGGCCGCAGGAGATCTCCGCCATCGCCGCCCGCACCGGCCTGCCGGTGGTCTGCGCCACCTATGTCGGCGCGATGGAGCGGATCGACCAAGTGGTCGGCGCCGATTGGGAGGCCGGGGTCGGCGTGGCCCGGCTGCTGCTGAGGCTCGGCCACCGGGCGGTCGCCTTCGTCCATGGCAGCACCCTGCCGCTCGGCCGGGCCGAGCGCTACCGCGGCTTCCGCGACGGCATGCTGGAGGCGCCGGACGCCACCGCCGACGACATCGTCTTCGACGAGGCCCAGGGCTTCCGCGACGCCTTCCTCGCCTATCTCCGCCGCGGCGGGGCGCCGACGGCGCTGTTCTGCGCCCATGACGGCATCGCCGTGAACGTGATCTCGGACCTGCTGCGCCTGGGCCTGCGCGTGCCCGAGGACGTCTCGGTGGTCGGGTTCAACGACTTCGCCGCGGCCTCGCAGGTGTCGCCGCGGCTGACCACGGTGCGGACGCCGCAGGTCGAGATCGGCGCCGCCATGGTGCGCTGCATCGCCGACCGGCTGGGCGACGCCGAGGCCGCCGCCCGGCCACCGGTACGCCTGGCGCTGGTGGCCGAGATCGTCACCCGCGGCTCGACCGCCCCGGCGGCGCCAACGGCCTGGCTGGCGCCGGTGCTGAAGCGGGCGAAGGCGGCGAAATAGGACGCCGGATTTTCCTCCACCTAACAAGTTGCAATGCCTCTTGCCTGTGTTAGGCTCGGTCATCGACTGCCTAGATCGGACATAAAAAGGGCAGCGGAGGAAACAACCGGGTGGGCGGCAACGCCCGTCCCCACCGAACGGGGCGCCCAGGACCATGAAGATCGTCGATCTGAAATGCGCCGTGATCGGCAAGAACCCGGTCGTGCGCATCGTCACCGACCAGGGCATCAGCGGCTATGGCGAGGTCGAATCCTACAAGCCGTATCTGAAGCCGCACATCCTGCATTTCCGCGACGCCCTGATCGGCGCGGACCCGACCCTGGTCGAGCGGACGATGACGCGGATCCGCCAGCGCGGCGCCTTCAAGCCCTGGGGGGCCGCGGTCAGCGCCATCGAGATGGCGCTGTGGGACGTCGCCGGCAAGGCGGCGGGGCTGCCGGTGCACAAGCTGCTGGGCGGCAAGGTGCGCGACCATGTGCGGGTCTACAACGGCTCGCTGCGCGTGCCGATGGCGGGCTACGAGCCCGAGCACTACGCCGCGGACGCCAAGCGGCAGATGGCCCTGCCCGAGGGCTTCACCATGATCAAGCAGGGCATCGGCTTCCACAGCCCGATGAAGGGGGAGGTGCCGGGCTTCTTCTACGGCACGCCGGGGCAGAGCGTGTTCCACGGCGCCATGGATTCCGGGCTGATCACCGAGCGCGGCCTGAAGCACATGGTCGCCTGCGTCGCGGCGATGAAGGAGGTGCTGGGCGACAGGGTCGCGCTGGCGCTGGATTGCGGGCCGGGCTGGACCGTGCCGGACGCGATCCGCTTCGCCCGGGCGGTCGAGCCGTACAACCTGCTCTGGCTCGAGGATTTGATCACCGGCGACTACGTGCCTTATGTCAACGCCGACGTGTACCGCGAGGTGACCCGCGCCACCTCGACCCCGATCCACACCGGCGAGCAGATCTATCTGCGCCAGAACTTCAAGGCGCTGATCGAGGGCCATGCGGTCAACGTGGTCGGCCCGGATCCCTGCGATGTCGGCGGCATCGCCGAGCTGAAATGGATCGCCGAATACGCCAACCTGCACGGCATCCTGATGGCGCCGCACGGCACCGGCAACGGGCTCCTGGGCCTGGCCGCGCTGGTCCAGGTCTCGGCCACGCTGCCGAACAACTTCATCGCCTTCGAGTACCCCAGCGGCAACCCGGCCTGGTGGTACGACATCGTCGACGGCCTGCCCAACCCGATCGTCCGCGACGGGCTGATCGAGGTGTGGGACCGGCCCGGCATGGGCGTCGAGATCAACCCCGAACGCGCCCGGCAGTACCTGACTGATGAGGACAGGGCGTTCTTCGACTGAGCGGCCGGCCGAGGATCTTTCTCGGCTAACAACATAACAAAAACCGCAACTTGTTGCGCAGCAACCTTGACGTGTTTTGCCCCCGGAGCCTAGGCTGGCCTTGAACTCGCAGACGACAAGCGAGGCCATTGGGAGGACCGCTCATGACCAAGCCTCATGCTGGTGACCTCTTTACCCATGCCGTCGATCGCCGGCGCTTCCTCGGCTATGCCGCCGGGGCCGGCGCGCTGGCCGCCGGGCTCGGCCCGCTCCGCGCCCTGGCGCAGGACACGGGCATCGACATCGGCAACTGGACGCCGGACTACATCAACAGCATCGCCGGTACGATCGAGGTCGACACCGCGGCGGAATGCGCCAAGGTGGTGCCGCTCGATTACAAGGGCCGGCTGACCTACTGGTGGGTCGGGCCGAACGAGGCGTCGCCCCGGATCGACCACGAGGTTGACGCCCAGTTCTGGGAGGCCTTCGCCAAGACCTACCCGAACATCACGGTCGAGAAGCAGAACCTCGACTACAACCAGATGCTGAACAAGCTGCGCGCCGCGGCGCTCGGCAACGCCGCGCCGATGGTGGCGAAGCTGCCGATCCTGTGGGGCGTCGAGTTCGCGGCCAAGGGCCAGCTGAGCGAGCTGTCGCCCGAGCTGGTCGGCCACCGCACCGCGGATTTCTGGCCCGGCGCGATGAAGTCGGTGACCTGGAAGGACAAGACCTACGGGGTGCCGACCAACAACGAGACCATGGCGCTGATCTGGAACGCCGCGATCTTCAAGGAAGCCGGCCTCGACCCCGAGAGCCCGCCGGCGACCTGGGACGACCTGGTCGCCTATTCCAAGCAGATCAAGGACAAGACCGGCAAGAACGGCTACGGCCTGGTGGCCCGGCCCAATGCCGGCAACACGCCGTTCCGCTTCATGCCGCAATGCTGGGCCTATGGCGGCGGCGCGCTGGACGAGGCGGAGGCCAGCCCGACCTACCAGGAGGTCTACATCAACAATGACGGCTCCAAGGCCGCGCTGCAGGCGTCCTACGACATGTATGTCCGGGACAAGTCGGTGCCGACCTCGGCCCTGACCAACACCCAGACCGAGAACCAGGACCCGTTCATCTCGGGCCAGTTGGCGATGATGATCAGCCATCCGGCGGAATACGCGACCATGCTGGACCGCGCCAAGAAGGCGACCGGGGCCGACAAGGCGGTGGCCGAGGCGGTGGTGGCGAACATGCGCTACGGGCTGATCCCGAAGGGGCCGGCGCGCCGCGCCGTCGTGTTCGGCGGGTCCAACGACCACATCTTCAACCCGGATGTGGTCGATGGCGGGCTGGACATGGACGCCGCCCGCGCCTTCGTCGCCTTCGCCACCGGGCCGGAGTGGTCGACCAAGGTGGCCTGGGTCGCCTCCAACCCCGGCAACACCCGCGGCTTCCGCACCAAATGGATGAAGCAGCGGCTGGCCGAGATCAAGTTCCTGAACGTCACCACCTCGATGCTGCCGAGCGGGATCCCGTTCCCGGTGATCCCGGAATCGGCGGAGATCATGAACATCATCGTCCCGAACATGATGCAGAACGCGCTGACCGGGAAGATGACCGTGGCCGAGGCGGCCGACGACGCCGCCAGCAAGATCAAGGACCTGCTGTCGGGCCTCTAGGCCCCGTCCCGCACCCGGCCGGTGCCTGAGGCGCCGGCCGCCCCCCTTCCGCCGCAGAGGAGAGCCGGGCGTGACCATGGCTGCCGCGCAGGACGATGCGCCCCGGGCGCGGGTGGCACCCCGCCGCCTCGGGCTGATGCGACGCATCGTCCGTCACTGGGCCGACTACCTCTACATCCTGCCGGCCTTCGCGGTGATGCTGCTGGTGATCGGCTACCCGATCTACGACACGGTCTACCTGTCCTTCTTCAACACCCCGCCCAGCCTGGCGATGGCCGACAAGACCTATGTCGGCCTCGACAACTACAGCCGCATCCTGGGCAGCGACAGCTTCCGCGAAGTCACGATCAACACCCTGATCTGGACGGTGTACTCGACGGTCTTCGCCTTCATCCTCGGGCTCGGCGCTGCGCTGTCGCTGAACAACGCCTTCATCGGCCGCGGCATGCTGCGCGGCCTGTTCCTGATCCCCTATGTGATCAGCGCGGTCGCCGCCTCCTATGTCTGGCGCTGGCTGTACCACAGCGATTTCGGCGTGATCGGGGCGCTGTCGGTGGCCTTCGGCATCACCGAGACGCCGATCAACTTCCTGGACAACGTCCACACCTCGCTGCCGTCGCTGATCGTGGTCAATGTCTGGAAGGAGTTCCCCTTCGCCATGATCATGCTGCTGGCCGGGCTGCAGACCGTGCCGGACGAGCTGCACCGCGCCGCCAGGGTCGACGGCGCCGGCCCCTGGCAGCGCTTCTGGCACATCACCATGCCGCATCTGAAGGGGGTGACGATGGTGACCGTGCTGCTGCTGCTGGTCACCAACCTGAACGGCTTCACCATCCCCTGGATCATGACCGGCGGCGGCCCGGCCGGGTCGTCCGACATCTGGATCACGCAGATCTACCAGCTGGCCTTCGGCCGCATCCGCTTCGGCATCGCCTCGGCCTATTCGGTGATCCTGTTCGTGGTGATGATGGGGCTGGGCTACTTCTATGTCCGGGCGCTGACCCAGGGCGAGAGGAGGCCGGAATGAGCGCCGTCACGCTGGAACAGCGCCCCGTCCCGAAGCGCCGCCGCGGCAAGGCCGGCCCGTGGGGCGTGGCCCGCATCGTCTACCTGGTCCTGCTCGGCATCTTCACCGTGCTGCCGATGGCGTGGATGCTGCTGACCTCGGTGAAGACGCAATTCGCCGCCCTGCAATACCCGCCGGAATGGATCCCGTCCGAGCCGACGCTCGAG
The DNA here is from genome assembly GCF_038440215.1 of Inquilinus sp. OTU3971. Classification (NCBI taxonomy): domain Bacteria; kingdom Pseudomonadati; phylum Pseudomonadota; class Alphaproteobacteria; order Rhodospirillales; family Rhodospirillaceae; genus Inquilinus; species Inquilinus sp. OTU3971. The sequence goes on from NZ_JASATH010000023.1 coordinate 54,875, forward strand.
CAGTACACCCGCCTGCTCTCCCCCGCCAACGAGGTCGGGCAGGAGTTCCTGCACTACCTGCTGAACAGCGTCATGGTGTCGACCGCGACCACCGTGCTGGGCGTCGTCATCGCGGTGCCGGCGGCCTACGCCTTCTCGCGCTTCCGCTTTCCCGGCCGCAAGCTGCTGTTCTACGCCGTGCTGGTCCGGAACATGTTCCCGGCCGTGGTCTTCCTGATGCCGCTGTTCATCATGATGAAGTGGATGGGGCTAGTGAACACGGCCTGGTCGCTGATCCTGACCTACCTGACCTTCGGCCTGCCGCTGTCGATCTGGCTGCTGAAGGGCTTCTACGACAACATCCCGCCGCAGCTGGAGCAGGCGGCGCGGATCGACGGCGCCACGCGGTTCCAGGCCTTCCTGTTCGTGGTCATGCCGCTGTCCACGCCCGGGATCATCGCCACCGCGATCTATTCCTTCGTGCTGGCGTGGAACGAATACGTCTATGCCCTGACCTTCATCAACGACAAGAGCAAGCTGACGCTGCCGGTCGGGCTGGAACGCTTCTTCACCGAATACGCGACCAACTGGCCCGGGCTGATGGCGGCGTCGTTCATCATGAGCGTGCCGGTCGTCGTGCTGTTCCTGGTCCTGCAGAAATACTTCGTCCGCGCCCTGACCGAGGGCGCGGTCAAGTCCTGACGAGAAGGGGAATTCATGGCGGAGGTGGTGCTGCGGGACGTGGTCAAGCGGTACGGCGACCTGACCGTCGTCGACCATGTCTCGCTGACGGTCGAGGACGGCGACTTCGTGGCCCTGGTCGGGCCGTCCGGCTGCGGCAAGACCACGACACTGAACCTGGTGGCCGGGCTGATCGAGCTGAGCGACGGCGACATCCAGATCGGCGACCGGCTGGTCAACGACCTGGACCCCAAGGACCGGGACATCGCCATGGTGTTCCAGAACTACGCGCTGTACCCGAACAAGACGATCTTCAAGAACCTGGCCTTCCCGCTGAAGATGCGGAAGCTGCCGAACGCCGAGATCGAGACCAAGGTCCGGGCCGCTGCCAAACTGCTGGACATCGAGCATCTGCTGGAGCGGCGGCCGCGCGAGCTGTCGGGCGGGCAGCAGCAGCGCGTGGCGCTGGGCCGGGCCCTGGTGCGCGATCCGCGCGTGTTCCTGATGGACGAGCCGCTGTCGAATCTGGACGCCAAGCTGCGCACCCAGATGCGGGCCGAGCTGAAGCGCTTTCACCAGGACCTGGGGGCGACGGTGATCTACGTCACCCACGACCAGATGGAAGCCGTCACCATGGCCGACAAGATGGCGGTGATGAGCGGCGGTGTGCTGCAGCAATACGACACGCCGGAGCAGGTGTTCGAGCACCCGGTCAACACCTTCGTCGCCGGCTTCGTCGGCAGCCCGGCGATGAACCTGCTGCACGCCCGGGTGACGGGCAACGGCACCAGCGCCGCGATCGAGAGCCCGGACGGCTGGCGCTGCCCCCTGTCCGACGCCAATGCCCGCAAGGCTCAAGGCGCGACCTTCGGCGAGGTCGTGCTGGGCGCCCGGCACAGCACCATCCGGCTGCACCGCGAGCAGGTGCCGGGGGCGGTCGCCGGCCGGGTCTACACGGTCGAGCCGACCGGCGACATCACCTACGCCCATGTCCATCTCGGCTCCGCCCCGCTGGTGGTCAGCGTCGCCCCCGACGTCAAGCTGGGGATCGACCAGCCGGTCTGGCTCGAATTCGACCAGCAGAAGCTGCACCTGTTCGACGGCAAGTCCGGACACGCACTGCCGGCCGCCTGACAAGTTATCGGCCCGATCAAGCGGGCCGGATATCGAAGGGAAGGACGATTCCGTGAAGATCACCAATCTGCGCACCGCCGTCATCGCGGGGAACTTCCCCTGGGTGCTGGTGAAGGTGGAGACGGATGCCGGCATCACCGGCCTGGGCGAGGCCTATTGGGGTGCCGGGGTGGCCGAGCTGGTGCACAAGGCCAAGCCGATCATCATCGGCGAAGACCCGGTCAACATCGGCAAGATCGTCGAGATCCTGATCCGCTGCCTGTCCGGCGAAGGATCGCAGGCCGGCGCCACCGTGACCGCGATCAGCGGCATCGAGATCGCGCTGTGGGACCTGCTGGGCCGGGCGCTGCAGACTCCGATCTCGACCTTCTTCGGCGGCCGCTTCCGCGACAAGATCCGGATCTATGCCGACTGCCATGCCGGCGACACGCCGGAGCCGTCCTCCTACGCCGCCAAGGCGCGCGAGGTGGTGGCGGACGGGTTCAGCGCCATCAAGTTCGACCTCGACACCCGCAACCCCCACACCATCGACATCTCCGACGATCCCAATCCGCGCCGGCAATGGTTCGAGCCGTTCAACCGCATCATCGGGTCGCGCGAGATGGCCTGGATGGTCGGCGTCGTCCGCGCCGTGCGCGAGGCGGTGGGGCCCGAGATCATGGTGGCGATGGACGCGCATTGGAAGTTCGGGGTGAACGACGCCATCAAGCTGGCCCAGGCGCTTGAGCCGTTCGACCTGCTGTGGCTGGAGGACCCGGTGCCGCCCGAGAACATCGAGGCGCAGCGCCACGTCACCCATTCGACCAGGACGCCGATCTGCACCGGCGAGAACCTGTATCGCAAGCACGGCTACCGCGAGCTGATCGAGAAGCAGGCGGCGCGGATCATCGCCCCGGACATCCCGAAGATGGGCGGGCTGGCCGAGGCCAAGAAGGTCGCCGACCACGCCGATCTCTATTACATCCCGATCGCGCCGCACAATGTGGCCAGCCCGATCGGCACGGTGGCCGGCGCCCATGTCTGCGCCGCCATGAACAACTTCCTGGTGATGGAATTCCATGCCCATGACGTGCCGTGGTGGAGCGACATGGTCGATGGCGGCCCGCCGATCGTCGACGGCTACATCCATCTGAACGACCGCCCCGGCCATGGGCTGACGCTGAACGAGGATGTGGCGCGGGCGCATCTGCAGCCCGGCACCAAGTACTTCGGCGACGAACCCTGATCGCCGCCGACGGACCATCGAAGGACGAACCGAGAATGATCGAGACCAGCGACATCAAGCGGCCGCCGGCGGAATGGTCGGCGGCGCTGCAGGCGATCGGCGCCGCCACGGCCAGCAGCACCCTCGCCCATATGGGCATCCGCAACACCCATATCTGTGGCCCGGTGGCCTGGACCAAGGGCAAGGCGATCGCCGGCCCGGCGCTGACGCTGCAGTTCATGCCGAAGCGCGAGGATCTGTACGGCGAGGACGAATACGCCGAGCCGGAGAAGCAGCTGCACCGGCACGTGCTGTATCACGCCCAGAAGGGCGACATCGTCGTCGTCGACGCCCGCGGCGACATGAAGAGCGGCGTCTTCGGCGACATGATGCTGACCTATTTCAAGGGCCGCGGCGGGCTGGGTGTGGTGATCGACGGCTGCATCCGCGACTATCCGAACACCGGGCGGCTGGACCTCGGCTTCTGGCTGCGCGGCGTGACCCCGAACTTCCACACCCAGACCGACCTAATGCCGTTCGGCGTCAACATCCCGATCGCCTGCGGCGGCGTGCTGGTGATGCCGGGCGACATCATCGTCGCCGATGATGACGGCGCCGTGGTGGTGCCGGTGGCGCTGGCGCCGGAGGTGATCGAGAAGGCGACCCACCATCATGAGTGGGAGGAGTTCTCGCGCGAGCGCCTGTCCCAGGGCGGCGACCTGCGGCGCTACTACCCGCTGAGCGATGCCGCGCGGCCGGAATACGAGGACTGGCTGCGGAGCAAGGGCCGGGCGCCGTAGCCCGGCCGCCGGTCAGCCTGCGAAATAGGCCGGCCGGTCGATATCGGCGATCAGCCCGGGCTCCGTCGGCTGCCAGCCCAGCAGCGCCCGGGTCCGCTCGCTCGAGGTCGGCACGTCCATCCCGGCGAACATCGCGAACCAGCCGAAATGCTCTGCCGCCGCCTCGGGGGACTTGCCGATGACCGGCACGCCCAGGCGTCGGCCGATCACGCCGGCGATGTCCCGGAACGGCACGCCCTCCTCCGCCATCGCGTGATACCGGGCCCCGGCAGTGACGCCACGCTCCAGCGCCAGCCGGTAGACCCTGGCGGCGTCGAACCGGTGCACGCCGGGCCAGCGGTTGAGGCCCTCGCCGATATACGCGGATACGCCCTTTTCGCGCGCCAGCCTGGTCAGGATCGGGACGAAGCCGTGGTCACCGTCGCCATGGACCGAGGGCGGCAGCCGCACCACCGCCGCGCGCACGCCCCGCGCCACCTGCTCGGCGGCCGCCGCCTCGGACACGCGGTGATAGGTGGCGGAATTGGGAAGCGGCCCGTCCTCCTCGGTCCCGACTGGGCCCCGTGCCACGATCAAGGCGCCGGAGGTGACCAGCAGCGGGCGGTCGGAGCCGACGAGCTCGGCGCCGATCGCCTCGATGGCGCGGCCGTCGATCTCGCAGCATTCCCGAAACTTCGAGAAGTCGTGGATGAAGCCGGTGTGGACCACGCCGTCCGCCTGGGCGGCGCCGCGGCGCAGGCTGTCGAGATCCGCGAGATCGCCCCGGTGCGGCTGGGCGCCTGCGGCCAGCAGGGCTTCGGCGCCCGCATCGGAGCGGGTCAGGCCGAGCACCTGATGGCCTGCGCCGATCAATTCCCGCACGACGGCCGAACCGACGAAACCGGTGGCGCCGGTAACGAAGACACGCATGACGAAGTCTCCAGTTAAAGACGGAGGCGACTGTGTCCTCGTGTGTTATCCTGGTAAATAAGTGACCTTATACGGGTATAGCGGCTAACAGGATCGGTATGCCGGTCGCGACCGACAATCTGCTGGGGTCTTATCTGAAGGATCGCCGCGCCAAGCTCGACCCGGCGGCCTTCGGCCTGTCCGGGCCGCGGCGGCGCACGCCCGGGCTGCGTCGCGAGGAGGTGGCCCAACGCGCCAACATCAGCGCCACCTGGTACACATGGCTGGAGCAGGGCCGCGGCGGCGCGCCGTCGGCCGATGTGCTCGAGCGCATCGCCCGCGCCCTGATGCTGACGGATGTCGAGCGCGAGCACCTCTTCCTTCTGGGGCTCGGCCGGCCGCCCGCGATCCGCTTCCAGGCGGCCGAAGGCGTCACGCCGCGGCTGCAGCGCGTGCTCGACGCTCTGACGCTCAGCCCGGCCCTGGTAAAAACCCCGACGTGGGATGTCGTTGCCTGGAACCGGGCCGCGACGGTCGTGCTGACCGATTACGGGGCACTGCCGCCCGAGCAGCGCAACATCCTGCGCCTCATCTTCCTGGATCCCCGCGTCCGCGCCGCGCAGTTCGACTGGGACGGCGTGGCCCGGTTCGTGGTGGCCGCATTCAGGGCGGATGCGGCGCGCGCGGGGGCCACGGCCAGGGTCGGGGCGCTGGTGGAGGAGTTGCGTCGCCTCAGCCCTGACTTCGAGTCGATGTGGCGCGACAACGACGTCCGCAGCTACGGCGAGGGCGTCAAGCGCCTGCGCCACCCGATCGCCGGGCCGATCGCGTTCGAGTTCTCGGCCTTCGCCGTCGACGGCCGGCCCGATCTCGGCATGGTGATCTACAACCCGGCGACGCCGGCTGATGCCGACCGGGTCAGGTCGCTCGTCGAGTCGAAAGCGAAGGGAACCGCCAGCGCCGATCGGCTCGAGTCCGTCGCCGCTTCGGCCAGCGGGAGTGGCTTGCCTTTCGATGCCTGAATTCTTACTCTTACAGGTAAGAGTAAGGAGCCCGACATGCGCATCACGTCGAAAGGTCAGGTCACGATTCCGGTCGAGATCCGCGAGCGGGCGGGCCTGCTGCCCAACACCGAGGTCGAGTTCGAGTTCGACGGCAAGGTCGTGCGGATTGTCCATGCCGGAAGCCGGAAAAAAGACAGCCGCGGTGCCCGCCTGATCTCCCATCTGCGCGGGCGCGGCGACGTGGCGATGAGCACGGATGACATCATGGCGCTGACCCGAGAGGGCTGATGACCGCCGTTCTGGTCGACAGCAACGTCCTGCTTGACGTCATGACCGAGGACGAGCACTGGCTCCTGTGGTCGGCGGAGGCGCTCGAACATGCCGCCGACCGATATCGCCTTGTCATCAATCCGATCATCTATGCCGAAGTCTCGGTCCGCTACTCGCGGATCGAGGATCTCGAGGCCGCGTTGCCGAAGACGATATTCGACCGCGAGGCCATTCCCTACGAAGCCGCGTTCCTGGCCGGCAAATCCTTCGCCGCATACCGGCAACGGGGAGGAGAGAAGCGGTTGCCGCTGCCGGACTTCTTCATCGGCGCGCACGCCGCCGTCGCCGGATACCGGCTGATGACGCGCGACGCAGCACGCTACCGGACCTATTTCCCCAAGCTGTCCCTGATCGCCCCCGAACAGCCCCTCCGAAGCTGATCGGCTCGGCGTTCCGAAGCGAAGAGGCGAGACATAGCGAGATGGACCGGTTTGTCGTCATCTCCGGCTGCTCGGGCGGCGGCAAGTCGACGCTGTTGGCGGAGCTCGGCCGGCGCGGGCATGAAGTGGTCGAGGAGCCCGGGCGGCGCATCGTCAAGCAGGAGCGGGAGACCGGCGGCCGGGCCCTGCCCTGGGTCGACGGGACGGCCTTCGCCCGTCGCGGCCGCGCCCGGGCGGATGGCCACCCCCGCCCCCCCCCCCCCCC